>NZ_AKIK01000055.1:0-6545 GCF_000309465.1 Poinsettia branch-inducing phytoplasma str. JR1 | reverse complement strand
TTTTTATTCTTTCTTCACACAACTCTTTTTCTTCTGTAATCTCATTATTTAGATTTTTAATTTGTTGTGCTAAAAGAGCTATAGCGTTGTATTTTTGTGCGATTAAAGTTTTATTAAAAGATTTATATGGTTCTAAAGCTGTTATTTCAATTTGTAAATGATCTTTTTGTTCTAATAGAGTTTTTAATTCTTTTTGCAAGGGATGTTGATTATTTTTAAATTGATTAAGAATTTTTTGATAATAACCTAATCCTTCTAAACCATAAAAAGTATAAACTTCTTGCACTTTAGTCATATCTTTTGATTTAGGTAAATATTTTTGCAACCCTTTTTTCCAAGTGGCATATTGTTCTTCACAAGCTTTTCTTCTTTGGGTTATTTCCTCTTGACTTTTAACAATATTTTGTTTACTATCTAGGACTTCATCTAAATCAGAAGGTAGCATTACTTCATGTTCTAAAGGATTCTCATACTTATAACGATTAGTTTTTTTATAATAAGCACCTTCGATTAACCCCGTTAAATCACGATTAGAATAATGCTTATTTTCGCATCTTTTAGCTATTTCATCTAAATGTAAAAAAGTATGATAACTGATTTGAAAAGGTTTTACTAAAAATTTTAAAAATTTAGCTATTTCTTCATTTTTAATTAAATCTATTTTAATTTCTTCCGAAAAACGACTTCTTAAAGCACTATCTATTTTTTCTAAGTGATTCGTTGCTCCCATTAAAATGATTTTTTTATCGCTTTTTTTGAAACCATCCAGTTTGGTTAATAAATTATTGACAATATTACTAGCGGTTTGACTAGTGTTTTTATCTTCTCTATTAGCTAAACCGCTTATTTCATCAATAAAGATAATGGATTTATCATGGGCTTCAGCTTCGGCCCAAATTTTTTCCAGTTCTTCGTTCCCTTCGCCAACATAAGTTTTATCAAATTTAGATGGTTCAATTTCGATAAAATGAACATCACCTGCTTCACCGCAAAGAGCTTTCATTAAAAAACTTTTTCCTGTCCCTGGTGGGCCATATAGTAAATAACCACGCGGCGTTACTTTATCAAAATTAACTAATTTTTGATCACTTTTAAAATAATAAACCAAATCTTTTAAAGCTTCTTTTTCTCGTTCCATCCCGAAAACATCTTTAAAAGTAATGATTTTTTTATCTTTTTGATAAAGTTGATTATTTTTTTTAGCGTTTAATTCTTTTTCTAATTGTCTTACTTGTTGGCTAAAAGATAATAATTGTTCGTCTAAAAATAAATCATAACTTTTTAGATTGTTAATTTCTTCTTTATTATCTTTTGCTTGTGCTAATATTTTTTTAATTAAAGTTTTATTCGCATAGTTATATTGAATAGTTTCTTGTAAAAGGTTAATCTTATCTGTTAAAGAAGCTAAAGAGGAGATATTTTGCGTTTTTTGTTGTAAATCATCCATATTTTGAATAATTTTTTGTTCTTCTTGATCTAAATTTTTTCTTTGGACAATTAAAGCTTTGCCTTTTTGTAAATATTCATCTCTTTGCTTTTTTAAAACATTAATTTCTTCTTGTAATTTAGTTTTTTCTTCTGTGCTTAAGGTGTCAAAAGAGGCAGCTAAAGTTTGTTCTTTTTCGGTAATATTGGTGTTTAAAGTATTGATAGCAGCTATATTTTTATTAATTTCATCATCAATAAGGTCATACTGCTTTCTTATTAATGCTCTTTTTTGGTTTTCTTTGGCTAATGCTTCTCCTAAAGTTTTTAATTGTTTTTGAATTTGTTCTGCCGCTTCCCTTTCCTCTTGGGTTTTATTTTGTTGGTCAAGAGAAAGAGGTTGTTGGTTAGTATGTTTTATGTAAAGGCCATAACTAAAAAGAACAACAGTAAATAAACTTAAAAGACCCACAAAACACCAATAAAGCTTTTTTTTAATTAATAACATACATGATATTTTCCTTCCTTGTTTGAATTTAGTGCTGAACCATCTTAAACGCACATATTGTCATAGTAATAATGAATAAACCACCGATCAATTTTAAGCCAATTTGAACAATGCGTTTGGCTAAGTATTTATTTAAATATTTTTTCAAATAATGCCACCAACTTTTGGGGTTATTTTGTTTCATTTTTAATTTTCCTTTCATTTTATTATTAAAACTATTAGATAATAAGTAAACTAACTATTATGATTGATCAAACTCCTTTCTTTTTTAATAATTTTTATTCTACATCATAATATAAAGTTCTTTTTTGGTTAGTTCTTTTCTCATACAAATCAATTTTTCTTAAAGATTTGATATGGTTAGTGTTCCATATCATGCCTTCTTGAACGTAATTATAATAAGGAAATTTAAGTTCAAAATCATAATTAAAGATCACAAAAGGTTCTTCAATTTTTTGATTAATAGGATAAATAGCGACTATTTTCTGATTTCTAATATCTTTCAGAGCTATTTTATCAATCGCTAAGTAAGAAGGGCCACCAAAATTAGTGCCTTTATCATAAAAAATTTCTAATTTATAATTAGTGGGTTCAAAAGGAATAGCTGGTAAGTTGTCATTAGGTTTGTTTGACAAAGGAGGATGAGTAGCCCATAAATAATACAAAGCTTTAGCACCCTGCCCCATTTGTTTTAAATCTTCTAAGGTATAAGTATCGTTTTTACCTGCTCTTGTCCCACCTTCAAAATAAGCTAATAAAAAACCTTGTGGTGGTGGTTCTTTAATACGGTAATTAAATTCAATCATTTTATCATTGATCTGATTATTATATAGCGCATAAGTAAAAGTACTTTTAAAAGTTTTATCTTTAAAATAATGACCTAACCAACCTAAAGCATCTTTCATAGTAGCATTTTGCCCTAAATAAACATGATAAACTTTCATATCATCCATAGTAGTAGTTTCTTCAAGAGGTTTTATTTGTTCATAAAATAAACTTTTGATGATTTCGTTTTGTGGTTTGAAGATATTCGCTAAATAGTTATTATGCTTTAATAATTCTTCTTGTGCTACTTTTTTATTATCATTTTCTAGAAGAGAAATATTCTCTTCTAGAATAATCTGGGGAGAAGTTAATTGCGCATGAAGGCCAAAACCTAACAAAAAGCAACTAAAATATAAAGCAATTTTTTCAATAAAAGTTAATTGACTCATTGGTATTTACTAATATTATTTTAATTTAGCTAATTGGTCTTGTATGTGTTTAATACATTCATTTAAATGAGGTTTTAATTCTGCTTGCGTATTAGGATCTTCTATTTCTCTTTGATAGGCAGCAAGATCTTGTTTTAAATTAATTTTAGCAGCTATTTGAGCTATTTTATCATTAATAGTTTGAATTCTATTTTCTTTATTAATTTTGTCATTATTAAGAGTAGTTTTATAAGTAGAAGTTAATTGAGTGTTTTTTAATTTTTCTTCTATATTTTGGATAATTTTGGTTAGCTCTTGTTTCTCTTCTAAAGTTTTTTCTTCTTGTTTTAGTTGAATTAATTCTTTTTCTGTTAAGAGTTTATCTTCAGTTAAACGGTGTTTCTCTTCTAAATTAGGAACTTTTTTTATTTTTTGTTCCATGTTTTTAATTTTATTTTCTAATTGTTTTAAGTAGTTTTTAAAATCAATAATATTTTTAATTTGTTTTTTTTGTTTTTCTTTAAGTTCTTTAATGGTAGTTAAAGCATTTTTATAAGCAGTTGTCAGCTCTTTATCTTTTAATTCTTCTTCTTTAATTTTGATATTTTCTTCTAAAATTTTTATTTGATCGATATATAAATCTAGACATTCTTGTTTTTCGTTATTTATTGTTTCTGGAATAGTTTCCTTTTGGTCTTGAGTTTGAAAATGGTTTTTAAACCATAAACTACTAATAGTTACCACTGTTAAAAGCGGGGCAATAACTAACCAACAATTAAATAATTTTCTAGTTTTAGATAATGGTTTTGTTGGATTTTTTTTCTTAATAGCCATCTTTTTTATTCTTCTCTTTCTTGATTTATTTTTGCATTTATTTGTAGGTTATCTTTTTTATGATTAATATGAAGATTTTTAATAATTAAGGAAATATCTTCTAAATCTTTGTTCTTTGGATGAGGGGTAATATGATTAGTAAAAAAAGTCTTTTTCAATAACAAGAAAATACCGCAAGTAAACAAACTGCCTATCATAAAACCTAAACTGAATAAATATTCATTCATGTTTTTCTTCCTTTTTTCCAATATTTTGTGTTAAAGTTTCTATTTGTTCTCTTAATGTGTGGTTAGAACTTTTTATCTTTTCAAGCTTTTGTAATAGTAATTGGAGATTTTCTTCTTGCTTAGCCTCTTTTTTCGCTAAATGTTTTAATTTTCTTTGTTTAAAAAAACAACCCATAATGATGTCTTTCACAAAAACAATAATATTAATTAATAATTGGAAAACAGGTTTAAACCCTGTTATTAACAAGACAGTAAAAATAGTGGTTTGCATCGTATCTATTCGATGGGCTAAAATTTCTTCAACCGTAAATCCTTTAATAAATTTGAGGCAAACATCTCCTATATTTAAAAACAATGCCAAAATAAACGTTTTTATTTTTACGAAACAATTCCACATAAAGTTTATTCCTTTCTGGTTTTTATTCTAATTCTTTTAATGCTTCATATGTAAAACCAGCATCTATTAATTCTTGAAGTGTATATCTAACATCTATTAATTTTTCAGACATTTTTTAAATCTCCTTTTATTTAAATAGAACAACAACTTTATTCACTTATCGCCTACTCTTTGGGGTTTTTATTCCAATTCTTGTAATAATTTGTTTATTTGTTCGATAATAAATAATTTGTCTTTTTTATCAACTTTTTTATTTATAGTTTTTTTATTAAGTTGTTTTTTAGTATTCATTGGTTGAACATGAGTGCCTTTTTTTCTGATAGCCATTTTTTTATTTCCTTTCTTGATAATGATTTTCTTACCCATAAAGAAGGGGTAAATAAAGGAGTTCTAAGAAATTTTCCCCCTTCTTTATGGGTAAGAATAGTTTTGATTAAATAATTTCTAGATCAGCCACTTCTTGCTTTAAAATAGAGGCAATTTTAAAACTAACTACTGTTTTGGATGGTATTTTAAGTTTTTTGCCTGTTTGGGGATTTCTTCCTATGTAGGCTCCACGGGTTTTTAAAACAAATTTACCAATATAAGGTGATAAGGTTACTTTTTCATGAGTAGCTATAGCTTGAAATAAATTTTTTTCAAAAGCATTATAAAATTCCTCTGTTGCTTTAACAGTATTTTGAGTTGTTGTAGCGATTTCTTTGATTAAATCTTTTTTGCCACATGTGGTGACATTATGCTGAGTGTTCTTTTTTTTGTTTTTTTTAGCCATTTTTTTGATTCCTCTTTTTTTTAATTTATTATTTAATTTATTTTTCAAACTTTAAATCTTCATCTATAAAACCAGCTTCTTTTAAATCTAAAACTGTAAATCCATAATCTTTTAATTGTTTAGCTGTAAATCCAGCATTTTTTAATTCATCAAGTGCAAATCCAGCATCTATTAAATCTTTAAGTGTATATCCAGCGGCTCTTAATTCTGATGCTGTAAATCCACCATAAGATAATTCTTCTGCTGTATAACCAATATCTTTTAATTCATCAATTGTATATCCAACATCTGTTAATTCCAGAGGTGCATATCCAGCATTCTTTAATTCTTGAAGTGTACATCCAGCATCTATTAATTCTTGAAGTGTATATCTAACAGCTATTAATTTTTTCAATTTTTTAGACATGTAAATCTCCTTTTATTTAAAATGTAAATTAAATCCAGCAGCTGTTATTTCCTCAATTGTATATCCAGCGGCTTTTAATTCTTTACCTATATATCAGCATCTAATAATTCTTTGGTTGAAAATCCAGCCTTTATTAATTCATCAGCTGTAAATCCAGTATTTATTAATTGATAAGCAGTAAAACCAACATTTCTTAATTCTTTTAATGTATATCCACTATCTGTTAATTCATCAGCTGCAAAACCAGCATCTGTTAATTCTTTTAATGTATATCCATAACTTCTTAATTTATCAGCAGTAAAACCATCATCTATTAAATCATCGGCTGTATATTCTGCATCTATTAATTCGTTGAGTGTAAATCCAGCATTAAATAATTGTTCAATCGTATATCCTCTATCTCTTAGTTCATCTATTCTATTTACAACATTTCTTAATTCTTTTACTTTTTTAGACATTTTTTAAAGCTCCTTTTATTGAATTTTATTTAATTATTTTTTTAAAGCTCCTCGTTTGGTAAAGAAATATTCTTTTTTTAAGAAAGCATCTATCATATCCAGCCTTACTTCGCTTAAAATAGCGCCTGTTTTATCGTTAATTAAAGCTGGTGTTTTTTTAATATTATATTTACTAACTAGTTGATAAAATGTTTCACAATGAAGCATTTGTGGTCTATTAATAATTTGAATGTGTTTTAAATATTGTTGATATACTTTGTATAAGATGTTTTTTAATTGATCACAATTGGCACAATTATCTAAAGTTAATAAAAATATTTTTTGT
>NZ_AKIK01000056.1:0-2748 GCF_000309465.1 Poinsettia branch-inducing phytoplasma str. JR1 | reverse complement strand
ATTATTTTTTTATAATCTACTAATTGTTTTTTTGTTTGAATTCATTATATTAATTTTTGTAGCCATATCTGCTAATGATAAATTTTTATCATTAACATAATAAGAAATTTTTATGATTTTCTTTTTGTTTTCGTTAATATTTTTGTCTTTAATGTTATAAATTATTTTTAAAGGATTATTATTTTCCATCGCCATAACTTGATTATTACTACTAATTAAAAACAATTCTAAACCAATAAGTACAAATATATTTAAGAATAATAAATGATGTTTAATTTTAAACATTAATTTATAACTCCTTTTCATTTTATTTATCCTTTAGATGGGATGATTTAGTAGAGAGTGTTTAGGGTTCTATGGGTCAAAATAACTATCTTGGAAATTATAATAATCTCTTTCTAAATCTTCTTTATGTTTTTGGACATAATATAACATACAATTTAATGCCTCAATTTTGTTTTTATCCATAATTTGAAAACCCTTTTTTGTTTATAAATTCATTATAACATACATCAACTTTGATAGCAAGTTTTTAATTTGTTTTTGCAATATTTTTAGTTCTCTCATGGTTTTGTTTGCCTCCTTTGGTTTTTTTGTTTTTGTTTTTTGAGGAAAAGAAAAAGACCCTAGGAAAGGGTCTACTTTATATAATGTATTTAATTATTTTTTTGTTTTTTTATCTATTTGAATTTTTATAAAATTTGCTCTAACCACGTTATAACATCTTGATAAACTTGTTCGCTGTCTAAATCATTAAATAAATTATGATACATATCAGGATACAATTTCAATGTTTTATTAGATTCAGTAAGAATATTAAACAATTCTTGACTATTCTCTGACAAAATAACTTTATCTTCTTCTCCATGTAACAATAAAATAGGTTTTGGATAAATAAATGAATTATTTATTAAATTTTCTTGAAAATATTGAATGCTTAAAATCATAGTATTTCTTATAAAATTTGCAGTTAAGAAATTTACACTTCTAAAATTTTTCATTTCTTGTGTTAAAGGTAATCTCGATAATCTATCATAATTCCTTCCTACTGGAATGTTTGGCATATTTTTTATTGTTTCTTCTTCGATAAATGCATTTACAGAATCTATTATTTTTGTTGGAGCGCCACTATTAATAACTCCATCTATATCATTGTATTTATAAACGTAACAATTATTAATCATTCCGCCTAAACTGTGTCCCAATAAAATATTTTTTAAATTATTTTGTTGTTTTAAAGAATTAATTATTAAATGTAAGTCATCTATGAAAGTATGAAAATTATCAATATCTGCTACATCGTTAGAATTATTTCTACTTTGACCATGAGTTCTAATGTCATAAATTAAAACATTATAATTATTATTATTTAAAAAAATTGATAATCCTTCATATTCTTTTGAACTCTCGGCAATACCATGAGTAACAACTATATTAGCTTTAGCGTTTGTAACCTCTTTAAAATCTGTATGAATACCTATACGTTGCTCTAACAAAGGGTAAGCATAAATTTTTTGTTTAAAAATTATAAGAATTAAAAAAAATAATATAGGTAAAAAACATTTATTTTTTGTAAAAAATTGTTTTTTTAATTGAATCATGAATTAAAACTCCTTTAATTTTTATTTTTACCAACCATCAAGGCATGTTTTGTTCATTTTAGCTTTTTTGGTTTTATCGTTATTGTGTTTATTTTTGAATATGGATAAAAAATACAACTAGATGGATAAAATACCACTAACAGGATTGAAATGAAGGTAGAAGTTGTTTAATTCGAATTTATCGTTGTGGGTAAAAATTGTACCAAGGCAGTAAAGTCTTTATTTTCTTCGAGGAAGTGTTTAGGGCCTTTGTAATTGAGGATTAAGTAGTTATTTCATGGCCTTTGTATTGTTTTTTTTGAAGCCGATGTGATGCCATAATTGACTGTCGTCTTTTTTATATAAAAAGATGCGTCTTCAAAATCGTTTAAAGCGGTAAAATTATAAGTATCACAATCTTTGTTCCAACGGTCAAAAGGATGACGGTTTTTGATGAAGATGGCCAGGTTGGAAGGTTTGAGTTGGTATTCAATACGATCTTTAATTGTTGCTAGTTCAAAAAAACTTTTATTTTCTTTATCATTAAATTGTTGTTGGCAATAACCAATGCTATTTAAGTCATTAAATTTATAACGAACTTTAACCATGTATTAATTTTTTCCATATTTATTTTCTCCCCCCACTCATTGATTTTGTTTTTTTCAATTTTATCTAGGTTAGGAATAGGATTTTTAGAGAGTTGAATAACTCCTGTTTCGGTTAAGATGATAAAACCAAAAAACAGAATAACGATAAAAATAATGATTAAGAAAAACTATTTGATTTTTTTTAATTTTGATCATATTTATTAATCCCTTTAATAATTTTTTTTAATCTACACGTATTTTAACATGTTTAACTTTTTAATTAACCTTAAAATTATTTTTTGAACCAAGAAGTTACGAATTCAATTTTTTTTATTTACTTCTTGTTTAACTTTTGTAGCAAAAATGGTTGAATTGAATCTTTCCAAGTTTTTTTGATTGTTTATTTGTTTATTTAGACTATTAATTTTAGTGATTTAGGTGGTTAATTTGATTTCTGCGCCCCTTAATTCTCTTCTAGTTGCGCACTGTTCCATTTTTTTAAAAAATTTTTATTTTTAAAATTGTTCTTTAAAGTTTAAAATTAAGTAGATAATTTCTTTTCTTTTCAAATTAATAAAATA
>NZ_AKIK01000057.1:0-2039 GCF_000309465.1 Poinsettia branch-inducing phytoplasma str. JR1 | reverse complement strand
CAAGATTCACTTATAATATTGAAGTTAAACCAGGCAATAAAGAAGAAAGAAAAGCCTTCTTAGAATTCTTAATTAACAAAAGAAAAAATCCTTACAGTGAAGAAACCAAACAATATTTATACGAAATTATCAATGAATCCTTAGAAAGATTACCGACTGATCAAGAATTCAAAAAAGCCAACCGTACTTTAGAAAACCTCTTAAAAACAACAGTAGCAACCTTCGCTAAAAACCGAGGAACTGGCGAAACTAGAAGAAACGAAATCAATCAAGAAGACTTAAAACAAGCTTATAAAATGATAATCTCACAAGATGAGATTATCTTAAACACTATCGAACGAGAAATTAAAAAGAAAGGAGGTAAATAATTATGAAAACTCCTTTAGACTTAATTAAAACTTATCTAACCTTTAAATCTTATTTCACTTGGTTTTTAATGGCTTCCGCCATCTTTGGAATCGTCCTTTTCTTTAAAAGAAAACTTTCCACCAATCAAACAAACAATACAACAACATGAAAAGGCTATTTAACTTATTTTTTAATTATTATCGGTATTTTAAGCTTCATTTACCTATGCTTCTTTAAAAAACCAAAAGAACCATCTAGTAAATACGCAGGTCAATTAGTAAACGAAATCACCAAAGCCATCGGCGAATACGACGAAGTTATTAACAACTACGAAGGACTAAAAGAAAACTGGGAAAAAGAATTAACGAAAGTTGAAGCCGAATTAAAAAGACTTCACGAAGCCCAAGAAATAACCCAAGAACAAAAAGCAAAAATTAAAGAAGCATTAGATAAAAACGAAGATAAAATTAAAGAAATCAAAAAGAAAAAACAAGAAACAGAAGCTAATATCGCCACTTTAAAAGCTCAACTCAAAGAAAAAGAGGAAGCGTTGGCCAACAAAGAAAAAGATATTAAAACTAAACAAGAAGAAGAAAAACTATCCTCCTCTGATGACAAAATTAGATTAAAAGCTGAAATCTCAAAATTACAAACCGAAAGAAGCGAATTAGTCGGACAAATAGGAAAAATCAAAGTCCAAATCGGTAAATTAGAATCCGACCAAACAATGTACGAAGGCATGTTATCACGTGCCGAAAACTATAAAAAAGATTTAGAAAAAGATTACGCAAAATTATCTCAAGACGAAAAATCCATTTTTAACAAAATTAAAACCGAACAATCCATTAAGGATAAAATTAAAGAAGAAATCGACGAAATAAAAGAAAAACAAGCCTCAATCCAAACAAAAATAAAAGGATTAGAAACAATGAGAGAAGCAGCCGACGCCGCAAGACAAAATTTAACCGCTTGGGATAAAAAACATGAATTTAGTTTTGGTAACCTTCGTGACGCTATTTTTCAAGGGGCTGAATTATATATGGATGCTTTTGGTGGGCGAGGTATGTTAAGAGCAGTAGGTGGCGGAATAACTAAAAAAGCTGCTGGAACTATCGCGAAAGGCGGATTAATCGTTCACGAAGCTCACCGCGCAGTCCACTTAGCGCAACAATTAATGCAAAACGAAGATGGAACTCCTAAAATGATGAGCAAAGAAACATACGACACTATTACTAAAAGAATAGAAAAAGAAATCGAAGAAGCCAAACATGATTATAAAGATTCCGAAGGGAAACTATTACAATATAAGGCCCAAAAAGATCAAAATGAAATAACTAAACAAATAGAAGAATCAAATGACTTAAAAGAATCTATAAAAAGTAAAAGACTATTTCGTATTGATGAATTTCAAAAAATTGTCGACGAATTAGATAAAAAAAGAAAAGAAGTTCTAGACGTTGACAAATTATACCAAGATAAAAATGACCTAACAGAAGAACTAGACCGCAAAAACGTAGAAATAGATGCAAGAAAAGAAGAATTAAAACAAAAATCTCCAAACTACGCTAAAGCCCAAGAAAGAATTAAACAAAAAAAATATAGTAAATTCTTTCAACCCATTACTAATTAATTCATATATCAAACTTTTTCTTTAAATTTAAATAAATAAAAATGTATAATAGTAGTAATTA
>NZ_AKIK01000058.1:0-2371 GCF_000309465.1 Poinsettia branch-inducing phytoplasma str. JR1 | reverse complement strand
AACTCAAAAAAACAAAAACAAATTCCTAACTGAACAATCTCAAGATTCTAAAGTTTCAAAAGAGAAACTATTGAATCATTAAAAAATATTTAAAATAAAAGACAATCCTTTCTCTATGAAATCACCTCAAATGAGGAATAAAAATAAAAGGAGATTTAATTAATGATTAAATTAAAACACCAATTTAAAATAATTAGTATTTATTTATTTGTGTTTATAAGTTTATTATTTATAATTAATAATAATCTATTAATGGCAAATGAAACAAATTCTGATGACAATATGCCCCGAAATAACAATGTTAACGACAATATATTAAGACAACAAATCAGAACTTTGCATGATTTGTTGTTAAATGAAGCAAACTTATTTCAAGAACTTTATAATGCTATTAGCGATAATCTGCCACAAGATATAATAATTAATTTAAAAAATCAAATAAGAAATATACATATACAATCTGAAAATATTAGAATAAATATTCTTCCGAATCAACAATAAAATACCTAAAAATCTAAACAAAAGACCCTCAACCCAGAGGGCCTTTTTATTTTACCCAAACACACAACAACTGGCAAGGCCATTAAACTAAAACCCAAAGGAGGCAAAACAAACCATGATTAAAACCAAATCTTTAAAAAAGTTTTTATAACCATTTCTTTATTAATCACTATTTTATCCATTAATCCTATTTTCGCCCATAACTATTTTCACAAACAAACAAAATCTAAAATCAAACTCGCTGATTACCAAACCCTTCAAAGAGAATGGTTAGCCACCCAACCAAAAATGAAAAGATACGACATCAACGTTCTAAATCACAAAGATATCCCTAATGTCTTAAAATATTTTCATCTTCAATGCAGCGGTGTTTTGCATAAGCCTAGTTATAATAATTATCAACAAACCAACCTCTATTATTACCTCAAAAACCCTCCTTCAGGTCTTTTAGGAGTCTATTTTAAACCACGTTTTAATCCTTTTAAAATAGAATACCCTTATGCAGATGATCTTTACACTTTAGAAGACCTCCTCAAATACGAAATCGCCATCGAAGAAGCCTTTGTTTTCTGGGATGCCAAACAAAAACCTCAAGAAATTCCACCTCAAATAAATTTAGTAGTTAGTAATATCTTCACTGATCAAAACAAAGAAGAAATAATTAATCGATGGTTAATCAACAACAACATCATCAAACAACCCAAACTCATTAAATTAGGTTGTTATAACGCCACAACTAATACTGGTTTAGTGGCGCCTTTACCATCAAGAACTTTCCATGAAATTGATATTGACGCCATTTATTTTGATGATGGTATTCGTATCATGGAAGAAAACCCACAAAAACAAACTATAAGACAACACATTGAAATCTTACAAAAAACCCAACAAAGATATAAACAACGATTAAAAGATATTGAAGATGATAAATTTAAACAACTTTTCAACGAAATAATCAAAGAAATAGAAAAAGAAATAAACACCTTCAAACAAGAAATGCACCAACTCCCAGGCACCATCGAAGACCTCTTAATCCTTTCTAACGGCGCTAAAAACATCTATCTTTTCATCTTCAACACTATAAAAAGAGCAATCCACATTAATCTCCCAGACTCTCTTAACCCCTATGAACAGATTCGAGATTGGAAAAGAGCCAACAATTTATATGCTTATGAAGGAGAATATAACAGAGAATCTAAAAGTGGCAATAATCCTATAACTATTATCGAACCCACTTGTAAAGAAATTAATATTTCATATGCTATTAATTTATTAGAAAATACTTTTGAAACTGAAGATAAAATATATCGGATTACTTGTCAAGATACAAAACCAAAAAGAGATATTTTAATGGACTATCAAAAAGATTATATTGCATGGTTAAACCAATGTTATATCAAATATGGCTGTTATTATTCAGGAGAAGAAGTCCGTAATAAATTCGATCGTTCTAGTCGAACTATATATGATGAAAATGGTAACACTCATTATTATAGATATGTAGATGGCGTCTTGTTTGACGATTGGTATATCGACGGGGATAAATGTTCTAAAACATATTATCGATTCTTAGACACCACTCCACCCCCTAAAAAACCAGATATCCTCGATTCTTAATTAAAATATCGTCCAAAGACCCTTCACAAGGATCTTTTTTTATTACCCAATACTTAAAAAAGAAAGGAACTATTAAATATGTTCATTAAAAAAATATTACCATCTTTACCGAGTAACATCATCTTTTTTATTATTATCTCTATTTTGTTAATCCCTTTAATTTTTATTAATTATTTAATCAAATTCTATCTTTTTACTTATCAATTAAGTATCCAAAGACTAAAACAAGGAATAGTAGTCAAATTTTATCAAT
>NZ_AKIK01000059.1:0-1033 GCF_000309465.1 Poinsettia branch-inducing phytoplasma str. JR1 | reverse complement strand
AAAGGTCTTTTTTTATTTAAAGAAAAGGAATAGCAAATGTTAAATAATCAAGATTTTTTTAATATTCAACAATTTAATACTAATATTCAAACTGTGGAAATTTTAAAATACTTTTTTAACAAAGACACTTTTAATCTTTCTATTAACGAATATATGCAAACCAATCATCACCAATTAAACCATTATTTTAACCAAAATAATATCCACTCTCAAAGTCAAAAAGTAATCCGTGGTAAAATCAATGAATATTTAATTTTATTATACTTAAACAATAAAGGCATCAATAATTTATACCCTCAAGTAAATTTATTTTTTATTCCCGACATTAAATTTGATTTAGTTTTATTCACAGAAACCAAACGAATAATGGCGTTTAATTTCAAAACCTGTCTCCGAGACCGCTATAAACAAACCATGGTAGAAGGACAACAATTAAAAAAATTAGACACCCGTTTTGAGTTCTATTTATTAACTAATAACGAAACCGAAACACAAAGACTAAACAATAAAATCAATCAAGGAAAAGTGCAAGGAATTAATCAAGTAATTAACTTATTTTCCAATTCAGCCAACAATTTCTTACAAAATTTAATTACCAACAAATTTATCCCTTTTTCTAATATTAATATAATTAAAAAATAAAAAAAGGAGTTAATATAAAAATGTTAACCAACGAACAAAAAGCGTTAAAACAACTAATAAATTATATCGAACAAGGCCAATGGGAAAAATTAAACCTTTACTGCCAAATAATCAACCCCAAAAATCTACTTGACTCCCAAAATAAAAAAATATTTACAGCTTTAAAATATTTATTTTTAGAAAAACAAACCACTCATCCTTGGGACAAAATTACTACAAAACCAACCATTATCAAAGAGTTATTAACATATCTTCAAACTAATTTTCCAAAAAATAATTTTACTAAAAAATCCTTATCTTTTTTAAATAATGATTTTAGTAAGGAAAATAACCTTGATTTCTTAGACAATCTAAAACACACCTATACCCAAGAAAAACTGTTCCAACAACT
>NZ_AKIK01000060.1:0-2653 GCF_000309465.1 Poinsettia branch-inducing phytoplasma str. JR1 | reverse complement strand
TTTTTATTTAATTTTTTTTAAAAATGAAGATCTAATTTTAGAAATTAAAAAAAAGATCAAAATTTAACTTGGCGGCGACCTTCAACATACCCTTTTAAGGTATGTTTTTGCTATCAAAGCTCTAAGGAAAATAAAAATTAATATAAAAAAGGATTGCTTTGATAAAAAAGATCATTTAAAAGGGATTTTTTGCGCCAGTTTGATCAAAAATAATTTAAAAATAACCATTTTTTTGAGTTTTTGTTGCAAATAAGATGGATATGTTTTTTTAAAAAGCACTAAAAACCTTCCTTTTTGAAAAAAAAGAAGGGAATAAAAAAAAATTGCTTAATTTAAATTTGTTGGCTTTTTAAAAAAAAACAAAAATCCTTTCTTTTTGAAAAAGAAGGGAATTAATAAAAGTTATGAATTTAAATTTGTTGGCTTTTTTGATTATTTAATTGTTTGCTTAATAATTGTGGCGCAGAATAGTTTAAACTTTGCATCATTCTTTTTTGATTATAAAAAAGAATGTATTCATTAATCATTTGGATCATCTTTTTAGCATTAATTTGTTCTAAATTACTTAAATAAAGTTTTTCTCCTTTTAAATTAGCCCAAAAAGACTCAATACAAGCGTTTTGAGAAGGAATACCGACATCGGAGAAACTTTGTTGATACCCTTTTTATTTTAAAGTAGTTTTAAATCTTTTAGCAGTATATTGGCTGCCTTGGTCAGAATGAAACAGACATGAGTGTTTTAAAGGTTTTAATTGTTCTAAACTGTTCATAACTAAAGACAGATCTTGTTTATCGGCTATAGTATAAGCGATAATTTCTCGGTTATATAAATCCATAATTGCGGATAAATAAAGTTTTTTGTCATAATTAGGCCCATAGATTAAAGTAGTAATATCAGTGCATAATTTCTTATAAGGTTCAGAAGCATAAAAATTATTTTGTAATAAATTTAAATCCGAAAGAGGCGGTTTTTTAAGGATATGTTTTTGATATTTGTTTTTAATAGTTTGACATAACAAATAAAACTGCTGCATTTTTTTTAAAACAGTTTTAGGGTTTATTTTAAAACCTATTTTGATCAATTTATGATGAACTTTACGATAACCTAAAATAAATTTACCAAAACGACGATTTCTGTTACAGATTTTAATAATCGCGTTTTCTACAGGCGTTAACGCGTGTGGTTTAAAACTTTGTTTTAACCAACGATAATAAGTCGTTTTAGCTAATCCTAACCATCTTAAAAGTTGGTTTAAAGGAATTTTTTCTTTATATTCACGAATAATGGCAAAATAAAGTTTTTTATTTTTTTTCGGGTTAGCGCCTAATTTTTTTTAATAGCGGTTTTAAAAGCTTGTAGGGCTACTTCATTTTTATTAGCATAAATACCTTTGCTATATTTATATTGTTGACCTTTGGGTTGTTGTAAGCGATGAAGTTGCTGCTTATTAAACCAAATCAGCCATTGATATATTTGCGTTTTATTTTTGATTTTATATTTGGCTTGAATTTGTTGGTTGTTTAATAAACCTTCTTTTTTCGCAAAAATAACCTTTAATTTGGTATTTAGATCGTAATGATGATGTTGTTTTTTCATGAATAAAAGAAGCCCTTCTTTATTTTATTAACCTATTTTTATTATAAAAAAATTTCAGTTATTAAAATAAAAGTAATTTAATAGAACTCCTTTTTATTTAAAAAAATAATTAATTAATCCTCACTAAGTGGTTTATATTCTCCTCCTGTGTTAAACTTCTCAGTATAAAGACTTAAAGTTTTACGCACAGGGTTGAGGTAGCTCCTTTTTTAAATAGTTAAATGGTTATTACTTAATGTAATAGCTATTATTCATTGGTTCTGTATATAAAGTAATGTATTGTTTTACGGGGTTAAAGTGAAGGTAATAGGTTTGTTCCTCGTGATTACCTAAAAGATTGTCTTTTGGTATTTTAATTTGTCTTAAATAAAAATCCTTGTCCATATCTAAAATATATTTAGGTCCTTTATAATCGATTTTAATACTATAATCAGAAGTATTTATATTAACACCATCACGAAATGTATTTTTTTGAGTAAATAATGAATTATTTTTTACACTATCTAAGTCTTGAGGCACTCTAGCAACCCCATCAAAACAATTAGGTTGTGTTTTGTTCCAATGCAGACTTTCATCACGATAATACCATTTATTAAAAGGTTTTTGTTTCACAAAAGCTTTTAAATCAGTAGGTACTTTATCAGGATATTGACATTTATCTAAGCCATTGAAACCAAAACAAGTATAAGTAATGTCAATTATAGGTGTTCCAAGTACATAATCGGAATTAGGTAAAGATAATGCATATTTATATTCTCCACTGCCAATCTCTCCTATTTGCGTACTTTTGTCAATTGGATATTTCTGCGAGATACGATTAAAATTGCTATCTTGTCCTGCTTCGAAATATTCTTCTTTTATTTCACTTTTCATTTTTGGAATAGTAATGGTTTTATTAGCCTTTTTTTTGATTCATTATATAAAAGATAATTAAAAGTATGAAGAATAAAAGTGAAAATATAATAGAAAGAATAAGTGAAATTTTTTGTTCTTTTCTACTTGGCACTAAACGAAAGATACCCATTTTAAAAAGAACCTCCTTTTTAATTAATATAT
>NZ_AKIK01000061.1:0-4328 GCF_000309465.1 Poinsettia branch-inducing phytoplasma str. JR1 | reverse complement strand
CTTGAGAAAGTAATTGGGCAACACAAATTAAACCCACCACATTTTTGATTCCGTGTTGCCAACAACTAATTACATCAAAAAAACCTTCATGAATGATGATGGTTTTGGTTTGTTTGATATATGGTAAAGCTTCAAAAAAACGATAACTAAAATGAAAAGTAGGAGTTTGGCTGAAATTGTTAATAGATTGATATTTAGGTTGGAAATAGGAAGTATCACGAAAATGATTTTGATAAAAGTGGAAAGTTTGGTGGTTTTGTTCGATAGGAATAATAATAGAACCATGGAAAGTATCGTGATAATATTTAGTTCCTTTTTGATTGGTTTTTTCTTTGATAAAACCATATTCAACTAATTTTGTGGTATCAATATTTTTCTTTTTACAATAATTTACTAGACGGAAAGATAAAAGTTTATCAGATAAAGGGGCATAACCTAGTTTAAATTCTTTAATGGTTTCTAGGGTTAATTTTCTTTTTTGGGTTAAATATTCAAGACCCATTGATGATTCGTTGTTTTGGTTAGTTATTAATAAATAATGATAATAATCACGGATTTGATTAAATAATGGTGATACTTCTTTCAAGAGTTGGTTTTTGATGATTTGAATTTGGCACTCATCGATAGGATCATAGGGCTGTTTAGTTTGATGTTGTTTTTGAAAAGGGTTTGAAGATGTTGTAGTTATTTCTTTTTCTTGTTGAATGAGGTTGTGAAATTCTTGATTTTTCATAAAGTGTTCTATTCTTTGAATGGCTTCGCTAAAGGAGTGAATTTGTCTTATTTCTCTATATACATCAATAATATCGAAATCTTTACAACATTTCCAACAATGAATTTTGTTATCTAAAGTTAAATGGCAACAAGTAGGGTTTTGTCCTTGATGGATGGGACAAGGGAAACGATATTTGATATTGAAATTTGATGGTAAAATTTTTAATTTTTTTAATAAAACAATCATGGGGAAATTAGTTTTAATGTGGTTAATTTTGTCTTGATGATTCATTGATTTTTCTATTTCTCCTTTATTTTGATATTGGGGTACAAAAAAAAGACTCTCGCATGAGAGTCTAGAGGTAAAAAGTATTTTTTAATGAGTTATGTTTTAAAAAATATATCAAAAAAAATTAAATAATTATGTTTTTTGTCTTTATTTTTGAGATTCAGAATAATTCAAATCATAAAAAAAATGATAAATGCAAATATGAATATATAATTCTAATTGAGGGTATTTATGTATTTTTGTTTTTAAAACCCAAACTTTATTTTTATATATTTCCTTTGAATTAATTAATTTCCCTTCGATACTTTGATTTGTAATAATTTTTTGGATTTTTTTAAAAATTGTTATTGGTTCAAAATTTTCTTTTAATACAAATAAAATTAACGAAATTTTATCATCTTCATCAGTTATATTGTAAATTAATTGATCAATTTTATTTTTACTTTTGGTTGCAATTGAAACTTTATCTTTTAACACGAAACATTCTGCTACATATTTTTTATTATTTAAAAAATTTATAATCATATCGGTTTTGCCATGATTATTTTGTGCTTCAACATTAACTAATCCTTCAAACGATGAAGGATAACTATTTAAAGTTAAAGTAATATTATCTCTATAATTAGACTCTATATCTTGAGGATTGTGGTTATTTGTTTTTTTTAAATTTTTAGATCTTTGAATATTGCTACAAATACTATGAATTATTTTAATTATTTCGTTAAAATTTGTATTATTTAACTCTTTCAATTTTGTCATTTGGATTCATGTTTATTTTCTTCCTTTTGCTCTTTTGCAAAAAAGTCTTTTAAAGATTGAGGAGTAATAATATTATTTTTCCATTTTTTACGTGGATTATAAGCGTTTTTCCAAGGTTTTTCGTTATGAGTTTTTACACTCAAATCATAAGAACTTAAATTAATATAATTATTAAGGGTTTTTTTAATAAATTCTTGAATTTCTTGATTTATTTCATTTCCAGTCTTTCCTTCACAAATATAATTGTTGGGAATTGGATTATTTACAAAATGGAAAAATTCACCATAAATATGAGCGATAACAGGCCCAAACATCCAAGCTTCGATAGGTTCTAAAAAAAGTGGTTCATTATATTTAGCAATATAATTACCTTGAATGTAATATAATAATTTATTAATTTTCATATTAGTAATTTTATATTTATCAGTATCAAAATGTTTGAGTAAAAAGTTAACAACATCAAAAACATTAACTTTTTCGTTATTATTTTTTATATTTTGATTCACGTTTATTTCCTTCCTATTTTTTATGTTGTATAGTTTAACATATTTTTTGACGATTTTTAATTGTTTCTCTATTGCTTTAATATTTTTTATGATTTGATCGAAATTATTTTTCATTATTTGTTCTCCTTTTTTTGATTAATAATAAGTTTCTATTTGATAAGGTAAAACGTAACCGATTTCTTGGAAGGTTTGGGTTGCCATTTCAAAGTGATAAACTAAGGTTTTTTTGGTGCCACTACGATTCTTTTTGATATTGATTTCAATGATTTTTTGGTTTTCATTGTCATTAGATTCTAAATAGAGTTGATTTAAGGTTGAATGATAAATATTTAAAGGTTTTTCTTGGTCTTTGGATAATTGGGGTTGGAATTCAGACATTATTAAGACGATATCGGAGTTAGTTTCAATTCCACCACTTCCTTTTAAAGCGGTTATTTCTGGCGATTTACCTTTATAATTAGAATAAGTATCTCTTGAAAATTGAGAGAGAATAATAATCACAAGGTTTAATTCCGTGGCTAATTGTTTGAGTTTAGTCATAATTTCATCAATAGCTAAACGGTCATTTTCTAAGTGGTTTGTGGTTTTGGTTATTTGGAGGTGGTCAATAACGATAATTTCTGCTTGTTTTTCTAAATGAAGACGATAAATTAAATCAATAACATAATCAATGTTTTTACTTTTGTCATAACTAAACGATAAATTAATGTTAACAAAAAATTGTTTGGCTTGTGCCGTCCTTTCTGTGTATCGTTGTGGTGTGATATTTGAATCTGCGAAATTTTTATCTAAAATAACATTTAGGGGAATTTGAGTTTGGTGGGCTAATAAACGACTTAAATTTTCCTCCATTGTCATTTCATAAGAAAATACCAAAATATGAGGATAATGAAAATTTTCTTGATATTTAGTTTTGGCGATATCTAAAAGAAGGTTGTAGACAAAAGTGGTTTTGCCTAAACCAGTATATCCTCCAATAGTGATGATTTGGCCTTTTTTGAATCCTTTAGTTGCTTGATTTAATCCTCGGAAAGTTTCTGATAAACGGTAATATTCTTCTTGAATTTTTTGTTTTGCTTGGTTGTCGGTGGCAAAAAACTCAGGATGATAAGAGGACATTTGATTTAAAGTTAATAAGGTTTGGTCTGATTTGTGAGGAATAAAAGCCATAAAGTTTCTTAATTTATCAAAGATTTCTTGGTAATATAAGTTTTTAGTGTAAGGGTCTTGGGTTTCAAAAGAAGGACTAATAATTTTTAAGAGTTGTTGGAACAGTTTTTCTTGGGTATAGGTGTGTTTTAAGTTATCTAAGAAATCAAGGTTATTTTCCTTACTAAAATCATTATTTAAAAAAGATAATGATTCTTTAGTAAAGTTATCTTGGGGAAAATGGGTTTGTAAATATGTTAATAACTCTTTGATAATGGTTGGTTTTGTCTCGGTTTTGTCCCACGAATGAGATGTTTGTTTTTCTAAAAATAAATATTTTAAAGCTGTAAATATTTTTGTATTTTTAGGGTCTAGTAGATTTTTAGGGTTGATTATTTGGCAGTAAATGTTTAACTTTTCCCATTGGCCTTGTTCGATATAATTTATTAGTTGTTTTAACGCTTTTTGTTCGTTGGTTAACATTTTTATATTAACTCCTTTTTTTATTTTTTAATGATGTTGATATTAGAAAAAGGGATGAATTTTATGGTAATTAAGTTTTGTAAGAAATCGTTAGCTGAGTTGGAAAATAAGTTAATTACTTGATTAATGCCTGGGATTTTGCCTTGCTTGATTTTATTGTTTATTCTTTGAGTTTCGGTTTCGTTGTTGGTTAATAAATAAAACTCAAAACGGGTGTCTAACTTTTTTAATTGTTGTCCTTCAACCATGGTTTGTTTATAGCGGTCACGCAGACATGTTTTAAAATTAAAAGCGATGATTCTTTTCTTTTGAGTAAATAAAACTAAATCAAATTTAATGTCGGGGATAAAAAATAAATTTACTTGAGGGTATAAATTATTGATGCCTTTATTGTTTAAGTATAATAAAATGAGATATTCATTGATTTT
>NZ_AKIK01000062.1:0-1500 GCF_000309465.1 Poinsettia branch-inducing phytoplasma str. JR1 | reverse complement strand
AACCAAATTGTTTATTAATTAAAAATAAACAGTTTGGTTTTTTTTATTTAGCCAAACTTAAAAAAGGAGTTTTAAAAAAATGAACGAACAAGCCATTTTATTTGCTTTAAATGTGCATGAACAAACGCACAACATAAAAGAAAAACCAACTAAATTATATATGGATATTAATTCTAATGGTTTTGCTGACATTCTTTACGTTGAAAAGCCCAAAAAAGCAATTTAAATTAAAGGTTAATGACTTGGAAGAAACATTAACTAAACCAAAATGCATCAAAAAGAATAAAACAAACCAACAAATTAAATATGTATTGGCAAATGTCGAATTAAAGGAACCAAATGAATGAAATATATTTACGGTTTAAAACAAATTATGCATTTTTTAGCTAATATAGATACATTTCAATATTTTTTAAGTGCGGATATAAAACAAACTAACTAACTATAATATTGCAAAAAAATATTATTTTTAAAGAAAACGGATATTACCAAAATAAAAACCATATTGCAAGAATTAAATAAAAGTCTTTTTAATTTAGAGTTTGACACGATACTTTAGAACAAAAATATTTTTTTAATAAGTAAACAAAACAATTATACATTAATCCCGCTAAAATAAATGTTTCTCCCTTGTATAAGCAAAATAAGCATAAAAATAGTCCTACTTGGTTAAAATGATTTTAAAAAAGAATTAGGTTTTAAAAATTAAAAGGAGTTTATCGCACAAATGAAAATTCAAGAAATTAAAATTAACAAAAAAGAAGAAATAATAGCTTTTTTAAAACAAGAAAATTTATTAGTTAATTGTGAACAAGTTTATATAGACAAAATGGAATTATTTTTAAATAAAACCAATTTTTATTTACGTTCCAATCAAAATCTAGAAGGGGGGTTTTTTGCAACAATCTAAAAAAGAAGTTTTACTCTAAAATTATATTATTGATCGCTCTTTAAATAGTTTTTTTGACTATATTGTAATCAGAAAACCCAAAAAAATTTATCTTTTTTATAAAAACAACAACAATAGGCAAAGGAGTTTGAACAGATGAAAAAAAATATTTTTGCTATTCCATTTCTTAAAGTAGCATTAAACCAAAATAGTTGGCTATTTTTATATTCATTTTTATTTTCCTTAGAATTTTGATGGCAAAAACATACCTTAAAAGGGTATGTTGAATGTCGCCGCCATAGTTAAATTTTAATCTTTTTTAATTTTTAAATTTAGATCTTTATTTTTAAAAAAGTTAAATAAAAATTAT
The DNA here is from genome assembly GCF_000309465.1 of Poinsettia branch-inducing phytoplasma str. JR1. Lineage (NCBI taxonomy): Bacteria > Bacillati > Mycoplasmatota > Mollicutes > Acholeplasmatales > Acholeplasmataceae > Candidatus Phytoplasma > Poinsettia branch-inducing phytoplasma. The sequence goes on along the minus strand of NZ_AKIK01000062.1, from coordinate 241 downwards.
TGTTTTATTCAATGTAATGTAAATGTATTTTTTTTTCTTTTCTTTTTAAATATTTAAAAATAATGATTTTTCGGTCTTAAAATAATGATAATCATTATAAAGCTTCTTTTTTAAGGATAAAAATGATATCTTAATTTTTTTTAAATATTTTTTAAAAAAGTTTGACAAATATTTTTTTTATGTTATTATATAGCAAATTAATAAGTAATTTTTTCTAAAAGATATTTGTTTTAGAAAAATT
>NZ_AKIK01000063.1:0-509 GCF_000309465.1 Poinsettia branch-inducing phytoplasma str. JR1 | reverse complement strand
ATAAAGTTAAATTTTTATTTTATTTTTAATCAATTTTTTATGAAAGGAAAATTTTAAAAATAAAAAAGATAAAAATGAAAAAATATGAAGATTAATTTTAAAACGAGAGAAGAAGAAAAAATAAAATTAAAAAATTTTATATTAGGTGGACTATTTTTAATCATTGCTTATCAATTGGTTTATTTTATTTCTTCGGAAATAATTTATAAAACTCATTTTTTCCAAGTTCTTACTAGAAAAATTGTGAACGAAAAAACGAAAAGAATTTTAGATTTATGTATTAAAATTGAATATCATAGTTTTTATTCTCTTATGATAATAGTTTATTTTGGTTCTTTCGCATGGTGGGCTTGCATAACTCCTTATTTAATTTATAAATATTTAGATAAAAAAGCGATTAAGCAATTATTTTTTTCTTCACTTTTGTTTTTGCTTGTCGCTATGGTTATTTTTTTTTTGTTGCCTTTGGAAATCGAAGAAACAGATCAATGGAAAGAACAAATTGAAGG
>NZ_AKIK01000064.1:0-552 GCF_000309465.1 Poinsettia branch-inducing phytoplasma str. JR1 | reverse complement strand
CCTACTCTATACTTGAAAACACATAATTATCAGCCTGAAATATAATAAAAAAGAAAAAAACTCAAAATAGCTACTAAATTATTTAATACAGCCAATTCTTGGTGTTTATGGTCTAAAATCTTATCTCCTAATGCCCTTTTTAAAAATCCAGTACTTTTTTTAAAAGTTTTTTCGAAAAGGGACAACATTCAAACTAATTCCGGCAACATTACCCACTAATTGTGATATGTTCGCGTATTCTTGATAAGTTCGGCAAGAAATTATTTTCATTCCAGGCACATCATAAAAAACTCTTGCATTATCATTGAAAGTGTAGTCGTCTTTATGTTTCCAAGGGCGAATATTATGTTTTTTATTATAAAATCTATTTCGTAATCTTCCAAGTTAAAAGTATGAACGTGTTTTCCAGTAAATAAAGTCAAAAAGTGATAAAAAACATTAAAGTAGTTACATTTTTTTTTCTAAATTCGCTTATATTTTTGTCATTAAACAACCTTCTTTCATATTTATATTTTTTCTATATCAAAATATTGGAAATATTTTTTTATATTA
>NZ_AKIK01000065.1:0-3956 GCF_000309465.1 Poinsettia branch-inducing phytoplasma str. JR1 | reverse complement strand
TATTTGTTCTAATTGTTCTTTGACGATAGTTTCTTGTTCTAACAATGTGTTAGCTATTTTATCTAATAAATCTTTATTTTCTTTAATTATTTTTCTTGTTTCTTCCATGCATTCATCGATGATTTTTTTAATTTCTTTTTCTACTATTTCATTACGTATAAAAGAATTATTATCATTCTGCATCGGTCCTAAATCAGACATCCCTAATTTAGTTACCATTTGGGTCGCTATTTGAGTGGCAGATTTAAAATCTCCATAAGCTCCGTTAGAAATATCATCAAACATTAGTTCTTCGGCCGCTCTTCCGCCTAAAAATGAAATAATATTTGCCAACATTCTTTTTTTAGAAGAAAAGAAAGTTTCTTTTTCTGGAAGCATTAAATTATAACCACCAGCGTTTCCTCTTGGGATAATAGTTACTTTATGTACTTTAGGAGCATGTTTTAACTTTAAACCAATAACAGCGTGCCCCGCTTCATGATAAGCTACCATTTTCTTTTCTTCTTCGTCGTATTTTCTTGATTTTTTCGCTGGACCCATTAAAACTCGATCAATCGCTTCATATAATTCTTCATTTGTTATTGTTTCTTTATCATTTCTAACTGTTAAGATAGAAGCTTCATTTAAAACAGCAGCTAATTGGGCCCCACTCATAGAAGTTGTTTGTTTAGCGATTTGTTCTAAATCAACCGATGGATCTAGTTTTTTATTTTTAGCGTGCACTTCTAAGATCGCTTTTCTCGCTTTTACATCAGGTAAACCAACAGTAAATTGACGATCAAATCTGCCGGGACGAAGTAAAGCAGGGTCCAACATATCTTTTCTGTTAGTAGCGCCAATAATAATAATTCCTTTAGAAGTAGTAAAACCATCCATTTCGGTTAAGAGTTGATTTAGAGTATTTTCTCTTTCTTGAGAACCGCCACTATTCCCGCGGACTCTTTTACCACCTAAAACATCTATTTCATCAATAAAAATTACACAGGGAGAATTATATTTAGCATCTTTGAATAATGATCTTATTCTTGCGGCACCAACTCCAACATACTTTTCTACAAACTCAGAACCAGATACTGAATAAAAAGGAACATTTGCTTCTCCAGCAACCGCTTTCGCTAATAAAGTTTTACCAGTTCCTGGTGGTCCTTCTAATAAAACTCCTTTCGGAATAGAAGCCCCTATATCTTGGTATTTTGTAGGATTTTTTAAAAAATCAATTAATTCTTGCATTTCTTCTTTTTCTTCTTCATTTCCAGCTATATCTTTGAAAGTGAATAAAGATTTTTGAAAAGAAGATATTTGAGAATTCTTATTTAATCGGCCAGATGTTTCTTTCATATTGTTTAAAATATAAAATATAAAAATAATAGAACCAAAACTACTTAAAATGTGAAACAAATACATATAAATGTTTATATAATTTTTATTTATGTTTGTTTTTACTACACTAATATTATTTTTATTATTTTGTTGATCTATTAATTCACATAATAGATCATAAAAAATGTTGTCTATTTTACAAAAATACTTTTGATTATTATTTTTTTGAATTGCTTCAACATATAAATATTCTCCAGCTATGATATCAAATTTTTTAGTATAGTAAATTTTTTTAATATTTTTTTTTGAATATCAGATTTGAGTTGATGATAATTTTTCTCTTGGTATGGTAAATTATAATAATTGTGATAAAAATTATAGAAAAAAGGGAAAATAAAAAGTAAAAATATAAAACTGATTAAAAAAGGTTTTTTACATAAATTAAAAACCTTTTTGATTTTTTTGATGTATACTAACATCTATCATTTAACCTCCAAATCAAAAAAGAATCAGTAAAATCATTAATTAGATCTTTGTAGAATTTATGCTTTTTAATTTGATATAGAGACATAATCGGGAATTTTTGAAACGCTTCTTCTTCTAATTGTTTTATAATATTAAAAAATTGTGTTTTTGCTTCTAATGCATCTTGTTTATTATCATCACTATCGCTCTTATTTTGCAATGCTGTTAATTCTGCTAATAATTCATTTTGGCTTAATTGTTTATTTAAATATGGGATTTCATATGTTCGATCTTGTCCATTTGCTTTTTTTATTAAATCAGCTATATAAACCAATATAGTATGAGCTCTGTTTATAGAACCTGGATTATAATTTGATACAGGACCTGTCTCAGAGATGTCTAAATTAAAATCTCCTTCTGTTTCGACTTCAATATCAATTCTCAATGTAGAAAAGCACTCTTAAAACATAGATTTTAAAGAAGTTATTAATTTTTCTTGAAAATCACTCCCATCATGCGTAAAAATGATTTTTAATGGTAAAAAATTTTCTTTTCCAAGTTGCGTTTTTGAAAAATCATTTTCTACAGATTTAAACAACTCTAATGCTTTTCTTGAATTAAAACTATTTTGAATTAAATTAGTTTCTAAAACATTATTTTCTTGAATATTTAAAAATTTTCTTAAATTTTCTTCATGAAAATTTGTCTGATTGAACTTTTCATAATCTGTTATTAAAGTAATATTAGAAATAAAAGAAAAAGTAGGATTAAACTTAAATAAATTTTCTTGTTTTAATTTTTGCCTATCAATAGCAAAAAATAAAGCTTGTCGAAAACGTGGGTCTTGAATAAAATAATTTGTTTTTTTTCATGTTTTGAATTTCTAAATCATCTTCTTGTTCTTCTAAAAAGTTTTTAAAATATAAATACCCAACACCCCTAGTATCTTTGGTAATATATTGTTTATTAGATATATATTCTAATAAATTACTATCATTAATAATTAATTCATTTAATTTCCCATCATTAAAAAGTTGAATTCCTTCTTGATCATTTTCAATAAGTTTATAATGAATAAAAGAACGAGGATATTTATCGTTTTCAAAGAATTTAGAATTTTTTTTAAATATCCAATCTTTTTCATTATCATATCCTTGGGATACTTTATAAGGCCCATAAGAAATAAAAGGATATTCTTTTGTCCCATATTCCGCTTTATCTATTGATTTTCCTTCATAACTTTTTTCAAATTCTTCTTTGGGAAATAATGTTAAAAGATTTAACAATGAAACAACATAAGATAATTTTTGCGGTTTATCATAATAAAAACTAAAAGTTAATTCATCATGTTCATCTTTAATAAATGTTGTTGCTAATAATTTTTTTAAATTATCTGGATACACTTTTTCATCCTTATCTGAATGCAAAAATTCTAAAATTTTTTTATTTGTATCAAAAGAATATTTTACAGTTTCATTATTGATTTTTTTATCATTTTCAAATTTTAAGTTATCTTTTAAATTAAATGTCCATTTATTTGAAGAAACATCATAATGAAATTTATCATATCCTTTTATTTCTTGCTCAATTCCTCTTTCATCTTTGGGAAAGTTTTTTAACAATCCAAGAGCATAAGTGGGTTTTAAAATATCATGTTTTAATTCATTATTTTGCAAAACTGAAGAGTAATCGCCTTCTTTTGAAACATGCTTTTTTTGAATGACTTTTTCCCAATCAGTTTCTAATGTAATAAAATTACATTTTAATAATAAAAGCATCTCGTTTTTCAAAGGATTTGAATCAAAATCGATAATATATTGCAAATCCACTACAGGGTCTTTATTTTTCTTATTAACGGGTTTAACATAAATATCCTTTAAATTTTTTTTCCTGTGATTCAGGTATTTTCATTATTTTTGAAAAAAAATATTTATAAGTCAAAATGCTCCCGCCTAAAACTAATAAAATGCCAAAAAAAATATAAATACGATAGTATTTTTTAATAAATAATTTTAACATTACTAAAATATAAATTCAATATCATTTACTTCCTTTCTCTATCGCTACTAACGTTATTATTTTCTTATGTTTCCGAATAAATTCTTTATAATTCATTCCTTTTTTAACCTTTCTTCATTTTCTTCATTTTGGAATTAATTTTTAATAATTTA
>NZ_AKIK01000066.1:0-7493 GCF_000309465.1 Poinsettia branch-inducing phytoplasma str. JR1 | reverse complement strand
AATGCATATTTAATTTGTTGGTGTTTTTTATTCTTTTTGATGTCTTTTGGTTTAGCTAATATTCCTTCACAATTATTAACCTTTAATTTCAATTGCTTTTTTTTGGGCTTTTCAACGTAAATAATGTCAGCACATCCATTAGAATCAATATCCGTATAGATTTTAGTTGACTTTGGACTTTTCTTTTGTTTTGTTTTGTATAGTTGTTCATGCACATTTAATTGTTCATAAATATTTAAAGCAGATAAAATTTGTTTGTCGTGCTTTTCTTTTTCTTTTTTCTCTTTTTTAAGTAAATTTACAATTTCTTTTTCCTTCATTTTGTTAAAACTCCTTTTTTAAGTTTGGTTAAATAAAAAAACCAAACTGTTTATTTTTAATTAATAAACAATTTGGTTTAATTAGTTGTTTTCTTTTGGCTCTACTTTTGTGGGGCACCTCAAAAAATAAAAGAAAATAGAGGTATATATTTTTGTTTAATCAAAAAATAAAAAATAGTTATTTATTTTTCTTAATGTTAAATGCTTTTTTATTAATGACTTTACCTGTTTTTACGCAGAAAATTTTTGCTCAAAATAATGAAGAACATACACAAAAACAAACACAAATTACACACGCTGTTCACGTTCAAGATGATACAACAGATATTGTAGAAACTATTAATGATTCTTTCAATGACAAAAATACAATAGGAATGGCTAAGGTTGTTGATGAGTTGAAAAATTATGCTTTGTCTCAGCACACCGATAAAGCTTCCAAAAAAATGATTCTAGATGTAGTAAGTAGTATTATTAATGACTATTTATGCATAAATGAATGGGCCGAAGTTCAAACTGATTTTTTTAAAGTTTTTGCATACGATAGCGATAATATGAAAGATATAGTGACTGCTGAGTTAACTTACACTACCAACCTTGCTATAACTCTGGCAAAAAACGCTTGCAAAACTAGTAGTTATAATTTTATTTTTGATGCTTTTGCTAAAGACATGAATGATGCGGTTGCTGACACTATAAGTACTTTATGGCCGACTTTGTCTTAATAATTGCCAAAAAGATTATTAATGAATTTTTAAAATATTAATGATATTTATAAATTTAGAAATAAAAAAAACTATTTATGAAAAAAACAATTCATAAATAGTTTTTTTGTTTTATATTGGAGGATTTTTTTAATTGGAATTGATATTTAAATTATAACTCCATTAAATCATTAACATTTTTTTTGAGAAGTTATTTTAGAAAAAAAGATTATTTAATTCTTCTATTTCGTTGGCTTTTTCGATTAAAGCATTAGTGATAGAAGATAAATCTTTTTTTATTTCTTCCTTCTCTTTCGTTAATAATTTAATCTTTTTCTTGTAAAAACATAAATTATGGTCTTTTTTAATGATTTGTTGTTGATTTTCTTTAATGATTAATTCTTGCGTTTGAATAATGTTGTTTTTTTCCTTCAATGAATCTATTAAAATTTGTATCCTGTTTTCGATAAATTGTTTCTTTGTTTGGCCTTCCCTTTTTGTTAGGCGAAAATAAACCATCATACAAGAGAAGAAGATAAATAGCATCCAACAGAAAGAATAAATTTTTTTCATAAATTGACGTATATATTACCTTTTTTTAAAATATCATCATATAACAATAAAGTTTATAGATGATTTGTTCAATTGAAAAATATCCCCATATCAAGAGTATTTTTAACTATATTATTTTATTTTGGAGAATTTTGAAGCAAGTCTTTAATTTCTTTTAGTAAAGCTACTTTTTCTTGTTCTAATTGTTTGATATCGTCGATTTTCAACTCTTTGACGTTAGAAGGGTTCTTGGTTTGTAAATGTTTTTTACCTTGATACACAAAAATATAAATAACGAAAGCGACCATAAAAAATTCAAAAACGTTTTGTAAAAATTTACCATAATTAATAGCGTTCTCCCCACCTAAATTTATTTTTAGTTCATTTAAGGTAAATTTTCCGTTAAATAACCAAACAATAGGAGGCATAATGACGTCAGTAGATAAGGAACTCACCATTTTGGTAAATAACTGCCCCATCACGATGGCGATAGCTAATTTGATAACGTCCCCTTTATTGATAAAGGACTTAAAACCGTCTTTAAAATCTTTTAATTGATGTAAATATTTATTTTCAGACATGATAATTCTCCTTCTTTTTTATAAATTGATAAAAAGAATCGCATATTTTCATTTTATTGTATCGGTGTGCGCTCAAAAAATCAAAAAGTTACATAAAAAATATATAAAAATAATAATAATTTGTTAATTTCAAATAAATATGCTACAATAATATTGTATCATTAGTTTTTTAAGTTATTTAAAAATAAAAAAGAATCAAAAGGTGAAATTTATTGTGGTGAATGAAATTTGGAACAACATTCTTAACAATTGGGTTGCATACTTGATTGTATCGCTTATTATTTTGGCTGGACCACTTCAAAAACTAATTAAGTTATTAATGCGTTTTGTTTTATTCCTTTTGAATTTTTTTTTCGGAGAAGAAAAAGAAAAAAACGATATTAATAACAAAAATCCGCAAATTTCCATTCAAAACCAATTATCAGATGATGTATATAAAAATAAAAACTTATCTTTAATAGAATTAACTATTTTGGACATGAAGAGAAAAGAAGAAGCAAAAAATTCCAGAGAAAAAGATAAAGATATTGATTTAATTAGGTTAGAATTATATCAAAGCAAATTAGAAAGCAAAATGGAATTAAATCAACAACAAAATTTCTTTGAAAAAGAATTATTAAAACAAAAATTAGAACTTTTAGAAAAAGAATTATTGAAAAACAGTATTAAAAATAGTTTTAATTTTAACGGTAACGAAAAAAACCAAAGAAAGAACGATAATTCTAATAATAACAATTCTAACGATAATAATGGTAATAATTCTCCAGAAAGGGAAAATGTTAACGAAAAACCTATTGACCTTTCTTTCATCGAAGAAACAATCAATAAACAGATTCCTAAAAGTTTGAAAAAAATATTTGATCAATTAAAAAACGTTTCTGAAATGCAGTTATTTATGTTAAACAATATGCCTATGAATGATAATTCTTTTTCTTATTATGATGATCAAAAAAACGCCTTATATATTGACCCAAAAGATTTGCCTTTTGTGAAAGCCCTTTTAGTGGATAAGACGAATAAACAGTTAAAAAATTAATCTTTCTATAGTAAATAAAAAAATTCAAAATATAATTATTTTGATTTTTTTTATTTATAAAGATTATTTTAATTCTAAATATTGTTTTTCTTTTTGAGGCTCTTCAGGTTTTTTCTTAATAATAATTGTTAATAAACCATTATTTAATGCACCATCAATATCTTTAATAGAAAAATCTTCACCTATGTTAAAACTACGTTTAATAATGCCTCTAATTCTTTCTTGTCTTAAAAAGTTAACCTCAGGTTGGCTTTCGTTTTTTTGCACGGCTTTTGATGGGTTTTCTTGCTTAGGATGAGCTTCAATGATTAACCATCCTTCTTCTAAACTTATTTTAATATTTTCTTTTTTAAAACCAGGCAATTCGCTAATCAATTCATAATGTTGAGGATATTCTTTAATATCAGTTTTCATAAAAGAATGAGAATTATCACCAAAAGAAATTCTTTTCCAATCGTCTAATAAATTTTCTAATAAATCATTATTTCTATCATTTGCATTAAAAAACATTTTTATGTTTATCTCCTTTTTTATCATTTATTTCAATACTATTAATAATTTCATTTTTATTATAACAAATCATTTTGGCAATGTCAAGAAGAGAATGCTAATTTATTTTTTTAATATTATGTATTATTTTTTAATTACTTTTTTTAAAAAATCATGTATAATAATAAATGTTGTTATTTGATACATTATTTTTTTTGGATGTATTTTTATGGCGGTTGTGGCGAAGTGGTTAACGCAGCGGCTTGTGGAGCCGACACGCGTGGGTTCGATTCCCATCAGCCGCCCCAATTTATTATTTTATCTTTATATTTTTTGTAGGCCCATAGCCAAGTGGTAAGGCAACGGACTTTGACTCCGTCATTCGTTGGTTCAAATCCAGCTGGGCCTGCCAATACTAACAACATAAATGCGACAACTTAAAACTAATCCGCGGGTGTGGCGGAATGGAAGACGCACTAGACTTAGGATCTAGCGCTTTTGGCGTGCAGGTTCAAGTCCTGTCACCCGTACCATTAATATTAAAAATTATTATTTTAAATCATTTTAAGGGATATGATGTCAACGGTAGCATAACGGTCTCCAAAACCGCTTGTTCGGGTTCGAATCCTGATATCCCTGCCATTTAAATTATCATTAAATAAAAGTTAAATTAATACAAAAAATTAATACATAAAAAAGAAAGAAAGCTCTTTTAAAGAATTTTCTTTCTTTTTTATTTTTTATAAAAAAACAAGTCTTATGAAATGACTTGTTTTTTTTAATAATATCTGTTTTAAGACAAGATTTTTTAAAAAATAAAATCTTCATCTTTGAGGCTTTCTGATTTCATTTTTTGGTAACCATTCCCTTTCATGGAAAAGTTATCCATAGTTTTGGTTTCAGTATTAAGTCCGTTTAAAACTACAGGATTAATATTTTCTTGAGGGAATTTTTGTTCAAAACCTAAATTCATTAACGCTTTATTAGCGTTATAACGAACAAAGGCGTTAACATCTTCTATCAAACCAACTTCTTGATAAATTTCATGAGCTAAAGCTTTTTGTTCTTCATATAAATTGTCCAATAAATCATCTAACCATTTTTTTAAATATGTTTTTTGTTCTTTGGAAAAGTTATAATATAATTCTTTAGCTAAACGACCTACATAAACTCCATGAACACTTTCATCTCGGATAATCAAGTTAATCATTTCTCCAGCTTGCATCAATTGACCTTGACCGTAGAAATATAAAGGATAATAAAAACCACTGTAAAACAACCAAGTTTCAAGAAAAACAGAAGCAACCATGCTTTTCCATTTAATTTCGTTAAAAGTTTTATTATCGCTTTTTTTGGATTCATATTTATTAATAACGATGTTTTTTTCTAAATCTTCGTAAATGCCGACAATAATATTTAAAATATTTTGTAAATTTTTTTGTTCTTCGCCCCAAGCGAATAATTGATTGATTTCTTCTTTATTTAAAAAAGTCATAAAAATATTAGAATAACTTTTCGCGTGAACAGCATTTTCCATTGCTCCCATGAAATTAAGAGTTGCTTTTTTTTGATGTTCGTAAGGCAAGCAAGAACGAAGAATAACCGGCATACCGATATCACCTTGATAAGTATCTAAAAAAGTCAAAACTAATAAATCCCTTGAATAGGCTTTTTTTTCTTCAGGAGAAAGTGCTTGCCAAGCAATTAAATCGCTTTGAAGACTGATATCTTCAGGACGCCAAAATTGACTTAAATTTTGTTCATAAAAATATTGCGTAAACTCGTCTTCTAATTTATTCCAATTCGCCCCTTTAAAAAGGCTGTTTTTTTTCTTCATATAAAGACCTTTCTATTGTTAATTTTTTTTTTAAAAAAGGATATTATTTATAGCAATTTATAACTTTTTTTAATTTGTTCTTCTAAAGATTTCGCTATTATCAGGGTTTTGTAATAAAAACTCTTTAGCTTTTTCTTTTCCTTGACCGATATGTTTATTTTGATAACTATACCAAGCTCCGCTTTTTTGGACTAATTCAAGATCAACCGCTAAATCTAAAATTTCACCTTCTTTAGCAATCCCTTTTCCGTACATAATTTCTAATTGAGCAACTTTGAAAGGAGAAGAAACCTTAGATTTCACTACTTTAACATTGGAACGAATACCGATAAAAGCACCATCTTCTTTGATGAATTCAGACTTTCTAATATCTAGCCTTAAAGAAGCGAAATATTTTAAAGCTTTACCACCTGGAGTTACTTCAGGACTACCGTAAATTACTCCCACTTTCTCTCTTAATTGATTCACATAAATTACGATAGTATTAGTTTTAGAAACGATAGCTGATTGCTTTCTCATTGCTTGTCCCATCATTCTGGCGTGAAGACCCATAAAAGAATCGCCACTTTCGCCTTTTAATTCAGCTTCCGGTACTAAAGCAGCCACAGAGTCCACAACTATTAAACTGAAATTTTCGCTTTTAATTAAAGATTCGACTATATCTAAAGCTTTTTCGCCTGAATCTGGTTGAGAAATAATGAAATTGTCTAAATCTATTCCTATCGCTTTAGCGTAATTAGGGTCCAGAGCGTTTTCCACATCAATAAAAGCGACATTCCCTCCTTGTTTTTGAGTTTCCGCTATTGCATGTAAAGTTAAAGTTGTTTTTCCGGAACTTTCAGGTCCAAAAATTTCAATAATACGACCTTTAGGAAAACCACCGATTGATAAAGCAATATCCAAAGTTAAAGAACCAGTCGGAATAACTTGGATTTTATCAGTTTGTTCCGAATTTAACTTCATAATGCTCCCTTTACCGAAACGTTGTTCAATTTCTTTAATCGTTTTTTCAACCACTTCTTTATTTTTTTCGTTTTTCGTCACTTCTTGTTTAGTTTTTTCTATTTTGCTTTTTTCGTTTTTAACTTTTTCGTTATTCATAATTTTGTTTCATTCCTTTAGTTATTTTCGATATATTTTGATATAAATATTTTTTTAATTATTTGGGTAGAGATAGTTAGTTTTGAACGAAATTAGACCTAATAAATTTAAAATTGTTAATTATATAAAACATTCCTGAAAAGACGATTAAAAAAATGTTTATGCCTGATAAAACATTAATAAAATATTTTATTTGTAATATATTTTCTAAATTCAAAGGGTCCCAAATACGCAAGTATATTTGTTTAACAAATAATAAAAAAATAATAGTTATAAAAGTGAAAACAGTTTTTAATTTTCCTAAAAAAGAAGCGGAAATAATATGTTTTTTTTCAACAGCGACCAAACGCACTCCCGTAATGATCAAATCTCTGATAATAGTGGCTATTATAATACTGACAATTCCTAATTCAATGCTTTTATTATCGTTTTTTTCAGGTAATAAAAATTTATGATTACTTAACAAATATATGTGAAAAAAAGTTATAATAACAAGCAACTTATCAGCTATTGGGTCAAAAAACTTTCCAAAAACTGTTTGTTGTTGGAATTTTTTAGCTATATAACCGTCAAGATAATCGGTGATAGCTGCGATGATAAAAATCAAATTAAAAAACAAACTTAGCGTTGTTTCTACACCATCTGGTTGTTTTTTTTTTACGTTTAAAATCATAACCATTAAAGGCAACATACAAAAAACCAAAAAGATGCGAAAAACAGTTAAGAAATTAGCTGATTTTTTGATGATATTTTTCATTCTTTAACAATCTTTCTTTAGAAAATAATAATTATTTAACATATTTTACTTTGTTTTATACAGCTACAAATGCATGGCGGATGCCTGATACCCCCTTTACCCGTGCAATGGATTCATCA
>NZ_AKIK01000067.1:0-4853 GCF_000309465.1 Poinsettia branch-inducing phytoplasma str. JR1 | reverse complement strand
TTATTACTTAAATTTTCTAATTTATTCATATTTTTCGCTCCTTTGATTTTTAAGAATAAACCCTTTTTTCATAATTTAATCCAAATTTTTCAGATATATTTTATTATACGTTTGTTTTGCAATCTTTTTGCTAATAATATAAGAAACGAAGCGAAGAGGGATAAAAAGTTTTATCTTATCTTTTTTTGATAAGATAATAATTTTTTGATTAATATCGTTATGTTATTTATAAATGTTATATAATTTAATCATAAATAATAATTAATTTTGAATTTATTTGTTTGATTAATTAAATTATTTTATTGATATAAATATTTTAACAATAAGAAGGGTATCGTATTAATATGAAAGTATCATTTTTATCAGAATTAAAGTCTTTTAATAAAAAAAGCACAGTAGTGGTTTTAAAATTAGAAGATGAAAAACAAAATGTTTCCGGCGTTAATGTTATCGATTTTCAAGGACAAGTGGAAAAAGCATGTCAAACAGAACAATTTAAAGGCAAAGCAGGTTCTGTTTTAAAATTAGTTCATCCTGAAGGTTATTTATTTTCTCGTTTATTAGTAGTAGGTTTAGGTAAAAACCCAGAAAAGAATGAAGCTTGGAAGAAAGCAGGGAGAGCGACTTTATTTGCTTTGAAAAACGTTAAAGAAATAGTTGTTTTAACAGATTTTGAAAACCACTCTTCTTCCTTCCAAGTGGTAATGGATTACATTTTAGAGATGATGTTAAAAAGTTATACTTTTGATCGTTATCATACAAAACCAAAAAAAGACTTTTCTGAAATGTATAATGATTTATCGGTTGTAGTGGTGACGAAAGAAGCGTCTGTTTGCCAAAAAGAATTTCATAAGGTGGAAGCAGTAGTCCAAGGTTCTAATGTAGCTCGTGATTTAGTGAATGAACCAGCTAACGTTTTAGGAACAGATGAATTTGTCTCTCGTATTAAAAAATTAAATAAAATGGGCATTGAAGTAGATTTTTTAGATAAAAAACAAATGGCTCAGTTAGGGATGAATTCTCTTTTAGCGGTAGCTCAAGGTTCTGATTGTCCTCCTTATTTAGCTATTATGAAATGGCAAGGTTCTTCTTCTCAAGAAGCTCCTCTATCTTTTGTAGGCAAAGGGGTAGTTTTTGATTCCGGTGGTATTTCCATTAAACCTTCTGGTGGTATGGAAGATATGAAAGGCGATATGGGCGGAGCTGCTATAGTAGTAGGCTTAATGCATACTTTAGCCGCTCGCAAAGCGCAAGTTAATGTTGTCGCAGTAGTTGGTTTAGTGGAAAATATGCCAAGCGGTAAAGCTCAAAGACCTGGCGATATTGTTACTTCTATGTCCGGTCAAACTATTGAGGTGATCACTACTGATGCGGAAGGAAGAATGGTATTGGCTGATGCTCTTTATTATACTAAAATTCATGTAAAACCTCAATTAATCGTTGATTTAGCTACTTTAACAGGTGCTATTATGGTTGCTTTAGGGGGAGAACATGCTGGTTTATTCTCTAATAATGACGATTTAGCACAAAAATTACTTGCCTCCGGACAAATAACTGGCGAAAAATTATGGTTAATGCCCCTTTCTGAAAAATACGACCGTTTAATTGATAGTAAATTTGCTGATATGAGAAATTCTTCAGGCAGATTAGCAGGTTCAATCACAGCTGCTCAATTTTTAAAACGTTTTGTGGGTGAAGATACTCCTTGGGCTCATATTGATATTGCGGGTGTAGCTTTTAACGATAAAGTTAGCACAGTTAACAACAGTTGGGCCACTGGTTTTGGCGTTCGTCTTTTAAACCAATTAGTGGCTAATTATTACGAAAAGAAATAAATTAACGCTATTATCAAAAAAATAATCATAAACTTTTTTATCGCTCTTTTATGATGCTTTTCTTTCTTTCAAGTTTTTTCAAATCACTCATAAGAGCGGTTTTTTTTACCATAAGAAACGGTGGCAAACGCTGTTAAGCGCCTATTATTTAGGAAATAAATCCATCTCTCTTTTTAACTTCTTGCTTAATAACTAATTTTAATTTATTAAAATTCAGATGGATTTTTTAATTTTTCTTTCATAAAAGGTTTATAATAAAAGCGGTTGTTTTTTAATTTAAATTAAAATGGAAAAAAGAGGTGATTTTATAATTGTTGTTTTTTAAATTTTAAAAAATGTTTATTAAAAAAATATGCGTTTACAGAATAAGAGAAAAAGATTTATTTTTAAAAAAATTATTTTAGCAAACTTTTTTTCTTTTTTTGTTTTCATCTAATCAATTAAAAAACATTGTTTTAGAATAAAAATTAACTTTATAAGAAAAAATTATGGACACAAATCAAAAATCTTTACTTTTGCACGAAAAACACAAAGGTAAATTGGCTGCTAAAATTAAAACAGAAGTTAATAATTTTGATGATTTATCTTTAGTATATACTCCTGGAGTAGCTGAACCTTGTCGTAAGATTCAACAAAACTCCGAAGACCTTTATAAATACACCATGAAATCTAACACAGTAGCTGTCATTACTAACGGTACGGCTGTTTTAGGCTTAGGAGATATCGGATCTAAAGCTTCTATTCCAGTAATGGAAGGAAAATCTATTTTATTTAAAAGATTCGCCGATATAGACTCTTTTCCGATAGCTATAGATTCCAAAGATCCTGAAGAAATAGTAAATATTATTGCTAAAATTTCTGATGTTTTTGGAGCGATTAATTTAGAAGATATTAAAGCGCCTGAATGTTTTCAAATTGAAGAAGCTTTAAAAGCGAAATTATCTATTCCTGTTTTGCATGATGATCAACACGGAACAGCTATCGTTGTAGCTTCTGGTTTAATTAATGCTTTAAGAGTGGTTAATAAAAAATTAGAAGACATTAGAGCGGTAATTTGTGGTACAGGTTCAGCTGGCCTTGCGGTAGCTAAAATGTTGCTGAACTTAAAAGTTAAAGACATTGTTTTATACGATAAAAAAGGTGTTATCCTTCGTGATAGCGATTGGACTAACCAAGAACAAAAGAAAATGTCTTTATTAACTAATAAAAACCAAGAAGACGGCGCTTTAAGTGATGTTATTAAAAATAAGGACGTTTTTATTGGCGTTTCTGGACCTAATATTCTTAATAGTGAAATGGTTTCCACTATGTCTAAAGATGCTATTGTTTTTGCTTTAGCAAACCCAAATCCGGAAATTTTACCTGAAGAAGCTAAAAAAGGTGGAGCAAGAATTATCGCTACTGGTAGATCCGATTACCCTAACCAAGTTAATAACTGTTTAGCTTTTCCTGGTGTATTTAGAGGAGCTCTTGATTATAAAGCGACTCAGATTAACGAAGAGATGAAGTTAGCTGCGGTTTACGCTTTAGCTAGTGTTATTCCTGTTAACGAATTAAACGAAAATAATATTATCCCTGGCGTGTTCAATGAACAAATTGTTGCTTCTATCTCTAAAGCGGTTGGAGAAGCAGCTGTTAAAACAGGCGCAGTAAGAAAATAAAATTTATTCAATGATATTTATTATCTAATTAAAAAAGACCTTTTAGAAGGTCTTTTTTAAATTTTTTTTTTTTTTTAAAGTTAAGAAAGGAATAATATTTTGAGAACAATCAAAATAGTAGTCGATATTTACCTCTTATAAATTTTATTATTTAATAACCTTATTTATCGGCTTTTTATTTCTTCGTCTAAAATATTCACACCTTACGAAAATATTTTCTTTTTGATAAAATTCATTTTAAACGGCCAAATATTTGTTTTTTTGTGTATAATAATTTTTTTCATAATTTAAAAAGTTAAATTATTAAAAAAATTATGAGGTGTTCCACGTTTTTTTAGATAACTTTTGTCTTTAAAATTGTTCTTTAAAACTTAAAATTAAGTGATAATTTCCTATCTTTTCAAACCAACAAAACATATTCTGATTAGAGAAAAAAATGTCTAATGTTTTTTTCATAATTTGTTAGTTTCAAAAGATATTTTTTCTAATATTGACCCCTTCGCTATATAAGTTAGGTAAAAAAGTTAAAAATTCATATGCAAAATGAAAAGAAAATAATTTTTATTATTAATAATAACATTTTTTTAAAAAAGGCGCAAAAAAGTTACCTTTTTTTCAAAGTTCTAGTTTAAAGGGATATTTTTAAATAATTTATCTTAAATTTTGTTCATATTGGATAGGTGAAAGATAGTTTAATTTATTTAAAAGCCATTGATTGTTCCAAATAGAGATAATTGTTTGATAATATTTAAAACTAATTCTTTATTTTGTTTTTTTGAAAATATTAGAAGCGATAATTCGGTTATTAAAAGAATCAATAATACATGAAAAATATAAAAAACTTTGTTAAGTTTTAAAATAAGTAGATGTCAGTGAATAGTTTTTGCATTGTTTGTTTTGTTTTAAAGTCTGGCTTGATTAAATTAGGAACTATGTTTAAATCTTTTTTTAAAGAACGATAATGGTATTTATTTTTTTAATCCTTAAACAACGACAAATAACTTTTTCTTTCATAATAAGATAAACTTTTTTCTTAGTAATAGTTTCATTAAAATTTTTTTGCTATAAATCACTTATTTTTCTATACCCTAAGAAATATTCATGCATTTTACATAAAGATGCAATGCGTTTTTGTTGTAATTTTTAACTTCTTTTTTAATTTTAATTTGTTTTGAATTTTTAACCAATAATAAGTGCTTCTTTTCATTTTAATAGTTTTTAAAATGGTTGTTAAATTTAGTTTTTGATTAAATTGTTTAACCAATTCAAAAACTGTTTTTTTATTATTTTTTTGATTTTTTTCATTAGAGTTTATAATAATAAATTATCAAATGAAGAAATAAAAAAAAATAAAATT
>NZ_AKIK01000068.1:0-2010 GCF_000309465.1 Poinsettia branch-inducing phytoplasma str. JR1 | reverse complement strand
TTTTATCCAACAAAGAAGTACCCTTAAACTACTGGGCTCAAGTTCAATGTCAATTATATTGCAGTCAAGCTAAATTTGCTTATTTTTTAGTTTATTTTAACGATAATGATTATCATGTAGTCAGAATTTATTTAGATAATAATTTTATTACCAAAATGATTCAAGATAGCAAACAATATTTAGAACTTCTATCAAAAGCCAAACAAGAATTATCACAAACAACTTATTTAAAACGATTAAGCAAATTTAAAACTTTTTAAACAATTAAGACTCCTTTTTTAGGAGTCTTTTTTATGTATATCCAAACAAATCAAAGAAAGCGAGAACAATGATAAAGATGAATAAATACGATTTAATCCAAGCAAAATACCAACAAAAACATTATGCCTCTAAATTCCAAAAAAATAAATACAAACCGCAAAAGCATAAATTATTAGGAAAACCACGTAACAATCCTTTATCACGATTAAAAACCAGACGCATCACTATCACTTTCAAAAACCGAAAATATAAATAAAAAACAACAATAACTGTTAAATCCATAAACTAAAACTAAAATCAAAGGAGAAAAACATGCCAAATCAAATTAAAAAATCAAAAAAACAAATTAAACATTTTAAAAAATTTCATAATATTTTTCATCGCCTTATTTTTAAATATTATAATAGAAATGCCAAAACATTACAAAAAACGGAAAATATGGCTTTAATTGACGTGTTTATTAATAGTTTAGAATTAATATATTCTCAAACTCCTAAAAATTATTTAAATTTTTCAAATAAATATTGGGACGAACACTACGCTGTATTTGGTTTTGATATTTACGATAATAATTTTCTCATTCGTGGGAAAATGACAGTTTTTTATTTAGAAAATAAAGAAGACATTATTCCCATAATTAAATCAAATCAAGAAGAAATTTCTTCTTGGAATGATTTGAATATCCTTATTTTTTTAGATCGAAATAAAAAACATCGGGTTGCAAACTTAAATAAAACTATTCAAGAATTAAATAAAGAAGAACAATTTATGACTCACTCAATTGAAAATGATGTTGTCATTTTAAAAGATGACTTAATACCCAATTTAAAAACATTAATTTATTTCTTACATTTTCCTATTTTTAAAAGCTAATTACCCAATTCCAACTAAGACCTTCAAATCGAAGGTCTTTTTTTATACCCAAAATCTAAATTCAAAGGAGAACAAAAAATGAAATTAATAATTTTTGAAGGTCTAGATGGCAGCGGCAAAACAACTTTAATTCAAAAAGTTAGCCAACAATTAGAAAAACAAGGCCACGAAGTAATTACTCTGCAAGGCTTAGGAAGTTCCTCCATCGGCCAATCCCTTCGTGACATCTTTTTAACTAATTCCCAATTAAAACCATTAACTAGATATCTTCTTAGTTTCGCTAACATGTTTCAAATCCAAGAAGAAGAAATAAAACCGCATTTAAATACTAACAAGATTATTTTAATCGATCGTTGGTTAGGTTCCAATTTTGCTTATCAAGTTTACCCTCATATTTACCCTCCATAACATTGATAAAAATTATCAGTTCTTTAATTGCCTTAATAAACAATTTATTAAACCTCATCTCACTGTCTATTTAAAAATAGAACCTCAATTAGGACTACAACGCAAATTAAACCAAAAAAACGACAAATTAGATGTTATCGAATGCAAATCTTTAACTTATTTCGAAATTGTCCGCGAGGGGTATTATCGTTATTTAACTCACCACCAATGTGGCATGAAATTAATTCTTAACGGAACAACAAATATCGCAAAGAATATTCGAACAATTATGAAATACTTAGGAGAAATACAAAATGGCAATAATTACTAAAAAAACCTTTAAAAACGGAAACACTTATTACTACTATACCAACGGCAAAATAAAAACCGTCACCAAGGACGGTCTTGTTAAATGGAAAACTAAAAAAATCTTTAAAAAAACTCAAAAAACCAACCAAAGACCTTAATTTAAAGGTCTTTTTTTATTTA
>NZ_AKIK01000069.1:0-725 GCF_000309465.1 Poinsettia branch-inducing phytoplasma str. JR1 | reverse complement strand
TATTATTCTTTTATAATAAACTAATAAAACCATTTTTTTAATTATTTTTGTAAATTTTAGTTCCACCAATTTAAGAAATTCTTCATGCGACGAGCCTGTTGAACCACTTTAAGAGCTGGAGCGGCACCTGGCACGAAGCCAACTATAATTTCTGCCGTATCCATTAATTGTTTTTCTTGTTTTTCCTTTTCCCATTTGTTTTGTAATGTTTCGAATTCATGTTTTTTTTCTGCTAATTTTTGTTCTTTTTCTATTATTATATTATCTTTTTTTAATAACTCATTTTTCGTCTCCTCATGCGCCTTTTTCTCATCTTCTAATTGTTGTTTCAATTCAGCAATTCTTTGGCGCAATTCTTTATTTTCTATTTGTAAACTTTTATTAGCCTCTTCTAGTCCTTTAATGGCGCCTTCTAATTGTTGAATCTTTTGCCCTTAGTGGATATATAATTGCATTTGTTTATCTAATTCATCATTTAATCGGTTGATTTCTGTGGTTTGTGCTTCAATAGTTTTCTGTAATTCCGCTATTTCTTCATCTTTTTGTTTAATAATATTTTGTAAGGCATTTTCATGTTCTTCTAATTGTTGAACTCTTGCTTTAGTAATGTTTAATTCTTATTGTTTAATAGCTAATTTATTTTTAAGAGTTTGGTCAATATTACCATTTTTTTCTAAATCATCTTTAATTTGAGTAATTTCTTTGCTTAAGGCTTCATTTTCTTT
>NZ_AKIK01000070.1:0-663 GCF_000309465.1 Poinsettia branch-inducing phytoplasma str. JR1 | reverse complement strand
TTTTCTCTTCTTGGATTTGTTGCATATTAGCAAAACTCAATAAATAGCGAGTTAATGGTTTTAATTGGGAATTAGTTAAAAAGATGTCACGAAGAGGTTGGCCAATGGAGGAACTTCCTAACCCTTGTAGAGTAATTACTTCGTGGCCTTGTTTTTCTAATTGTTTTTTAATTTTTTGAATTAAAGTGGTTTTGCCACTGCCGTCTAGTTCTTCAAAAACTATTAATTTCATTTTGGTTCTCCTTTGAATTTAGATTTTGGTATAAAAAAAAGACCTTTAATTTGGAAGGTCTTAGTTGGATTTTGTTAATTAGCTTTTAAAAATAGGAAAATATAAGAAATAAATTAAGGTTTTGAAATTGGGGATTAAGTCATCTTTTAAAATGACAACATCATTTTCAATTGAGTGAGTCATAAATTTTTCTCCTTTGTTTAATTCTTGAATAGTTTTATTTAAGTTGGCAACCTGATGGTTTTTATTTCGATCTAAAAAAATAACGATATTCAAATCATTCCAAGTAGAAGTTTCTTCTTGATTTGATTTAATTATGAGGATAATGTCTTCTTTATTTTCTAAATAAAAAACCGTCATTTTCGCGCGAATGACAAAATTATTATCATAAATATCAAAACCAAATGTTGCATAGTGTTCGTCCCAATATT
>NZ_AKIK01000071.1:0-2331 GCF_000309465.1 Poinsettia branch-inducing phytoplasma str. JR1 | reverse complement strand
AAATATTGATATTTTTTAATTAATATTTAAAAAATGAATTTGGTTTATTAAAGTTGTAAGCATTTGTTTTTTTGGTTAAGTTGTTACATATGTTTTTATGATCATTATTTATTTAAAAATTAATATTTTTCAATAAATGTTTGAAAAAAGTAACAACAGAAAGGTAATTAAAAAATGTCTTATATTCAAGGATTACGTAGTAAAATAGGGAAAGATCCGATTTTTTCTCCAGGAACTTCTATTATTGTTTATGAAAATAATAAATATTTGCTTCAATTTAGAAAAGATTTTCAAATTTGGGGTCTTCATGGCGGAGCTATGGAATTAGGAGAAAATTTCAAAGAAGCCGCTTTAAGAGAGTTAAAAGAAGAAACTAATTTAGATGTTATTACTATGAATTGTTTCAAAACATACACAGGAGAAGATATTAAAATCATTTATCCTAATGGCGATATTGTTTATCCTGTAGTGATGGGTTTTATCGTTAGCAAAACAGAAGGACAACCTAACCAACAACATGATGAAGTTTCTGATTTAAAATGGTTCAATGAAGAAGATTTGCCTATTGAAGATATGATGATGATGGACAAAAAATTTTTAAAAGATTTTATTCAATGCAAAAATTCCAAAAATAAAATGCACAACAATTTGGACTTGTGAATAAAATTAAAAAAATCTTTTTATAAAAAATAATATTGTTATTTTTGTAAATAAATAAAGGAGTTTCATTAGAATGTCTAAACAAGAAATACTTTCTAACAAAAAACAATTAAAGCAAAAAGCTAAACAAAAATTATTTTTAGAAGATAATTTATTTAAAGTCCTTTTGATGTTGGTCATCCCTATCGCTTTAACCAATATAACTTTTCAAATGATACCTAAAAATATCGATTTATTTATGGCAATTAAACCTGAAGGGTCTGAAAAATTTACCGATTCTCTTGCTATAATCAGCAGTGTTCAAAATATGTTTTCTTTTATGGGTTTATCTTTAGCTACAGCAAGCATAGTTTTAATAGGCAAAGAATACGCTAAAAAAAATTATAAAACTGCTCAAAAAATGATTAAAACCACTCTTTTTTCTATTATAGGTATGACTTTTGGCATCGCTTTAATAGCTGTCATAATCGGTAGTCTTATTTTAGATAAAGTCCTTCCCGGCATGGAAGAAGAAATTTTTAAAACAGTTCATAAATATTATATTTTTTTAATTATTTCAGGAGTTTTAATGGCTGTTAATACGGTCTTATTAGGATTAGAACGAGTAAAAGGAAATATTAAAACTATTTATCTTTCCAACACTTTGTTTGTTGTTTTCAAAGTATCTATCAATTTATTATTCGTTTATGGTTTTGATAAGAAAGATCCTTATTGGTTAGGAGTATCTACCGCTTTATCCAGTTTTTTAGTAACTATTTTTCTAATGGTTTTATTTATTATTTCTTTAAAAAGAGATCAAGACGAATTGACAGACAGCAAACAAGCGGATAACAATAAAACTAATATATTGACAAATATTTTAAAATTAGCTTTACCTATTTTGGGTGGAAGACTAATTTATGAAAGTGGAAGACTAATTGTACTTATTATCAGTTGGAAAATTTATCCAAGCGGAAGTTTAAGCGCGGTTCAAATAGGTGATGGCATAGCAGCCATCGGTTTGAATTTTGGCTTTGCTTTAGAAGAGACTCAATTATCTATTATTTCGGCTAATCTAGCAAATAAAAACCTAAAAAGAGCTTTTGAAACAATTAAAAAAACTTTATTATTAAATATGATTTTAGGTTTTTTTTTCACCGTTATTTTTGGTTTTTTTGGCACAAACATATACTCTTTAATCAAAGGCTTCAAAGAAAGATTGCAAGGAGAAAGAGAAAAACAATTTCAACTAGGCATCATGATCGCTTCTATTTCTGGCTTTTATACAGTTGTTACTCAAGGAATAATGATTAGAAGTATGATCCCTTTTAAAAAAACTCGCATTGATATGTTTTTCGCTTTATTAAGAGTGTTTTTAAGAATTTCTTTCATCATTATTTTAGGTTTTAGCCTTTCATCACCTTGGAACAAATATGAAAATGCGGATAATTCTTGGAAAGGATATCATTTCGCCAATCTAACAACGAACACAATCCTTCTCTTTTCGGTTACTTATTATTTTTATTTTAAATTTTATAAAGATATTAAAAAAAATGGTTTTGAAGATATGCGCTTATAATATGAGTAATCTTTACCAATTAACCTTTTTCAGGTTAAAAAAAACTTGAATTAAAAGCGAATAAAAGACCACTTGAAATCAAGTGGTCTTTTTTCTTTCTATGTTGAAACGTG
>NZ_AKIK01000072.1:0-26735 GCF_000309465.1 Poinsettia branch-inducing phytoplasma str. JR1 | reverse complement strand
CTAATTGAGGAGCAATGCCTTTATATTTTTGGGAAAAAATGGAACTGCTTACTTCAAAAAAAGGGAGATTAGTTTCTTTAGCTAAGGCTCTGGCTAAGGTTGTTTTCCCAGTTCCTGGAATTCCATACATTAAAATGCCTAAAGGCGAATCAACCTCGCCGATATTGTTATAGTTTTCTTTGTTATTAAGGTAATCTATAAAACCATCTACAGCTTGTTTTTCTTCTTTGAACCCGATTAATTGGTTGAAAGAAGGGAATTTTTAGTTATTAGAAGGATAAAAGTTTGATTCTTCTTGATTATTAATTGTTGTAAATTAGTGGTTGTTATTTCTTGTGATTTTTTATTTATATCGGTAATTTGGTTTTGGATTATATCTTTGTTTTGTTGTAGTTTGTCTTTTATTTCTTGGAGATTTTTATTTTGGGTTTCTAATTGTTTATGATTTGTTGTGAGATTTTTTTCAATTTCCGTTAAAGTTTGATGATGAATACAAACATAACTTCCTAAACATAAAATAATTAATATTATTATGAATATCATTAAATTAGTTAAATTAAAAATTTGCTTTGGTTTGTTTTTAATAATCATATTTTATTTCCTTTTTAAAAAAAGAACAAGGAATTTCTTTGTTCTTTTAGTTTTTTTATTATGCTAAATTAGAGATGTTGTTTTCAACGGTTTGAAGGCCATTACCATAATTTTTACCTTGGGAATCGACTAATTCGTAATCACAAATTAATGTTAATTGAGGGTTTTTAGTATTAATAATTTCTTTTTGTTCGATTCCGAATAACCACGAAGAAAAAATGAATATAAAGAACAAGGTTGCGGTTGCCAAAACAATCAAGAAAAACAAACAGAAAATTATCAAACAGATGAAGTTTGTGAATGTTATTAAAAAAACATCTTTGCGCCAAAGGATAAGTGAATATTTTAATTAAGAAATAATTACTATTTTTTACAATAAACAAAGACTATTTTGACTTAGTCTTTGTTTATTGTAAAAATTTTTTCTTTTTTGTTTAATCAAAAGTTTTTTATATTATAATGAAATAGTCAATAATAAAAAAATTAACATTTTCCAATATATTATTTACAGAATAAATATTTAATGTTTGTTTTCTATTGCTTTTTTAAAAAAAATTAATAAAAAAGATTGACTTTATTAAAAAATATTGTTAAAATCTTAAACGGTTAAAAAATAAAAGTTATTTGAAATTAATTAATTCATTTTGAGAAGAAATTAATTTAAAAAATATCCTATTAATGTTTCTTGTTAATAAAATTTATTTTTACTATTTTATTTCGCACTATTTTTTAAGATTTAAATTATGCAAATATGGCCCGTTGGAGAAACGGTTAACTCACATGCCTTTCACGCATGCATTCACGGGTTCGAATCCCGTACGGGTCACCAATTTTAAATAAAACAACTTAAAAAGCAACTCATAACTCAATAATTGATATATAGGCACTCATAGCTCAATTGGATAGAGCATCTGACTACGGATCAGAAGGTTAGGGGTTCGAGTCCTCTTGGGTGTGCCATTTTAATTTTAAATATAAAATTTTGAAGCGGGAAGTAGCTTAGCTTGGTAGAGCGCCTGGTTTGGGACCAGGAGGTCGCGGGTTCAAATCCTGTCTTCCCGACCATTAAAACAAAAGCGAATGTCGTATAATGGCTATTACCCTAGCCTTCCAAGCTAGAGATGTGGGTTCGATTCCCATCATTCGCTCCACATTGATTTATTCCAATAAAAACAAAAAAATAAAATTAATTATTTTTTGATGTTTTTAAGAAATTATTGTTTTTTTTATTAATATTATTTTTTTGTTTTTATTTGATTTTTTTACAAAGCAAGTTGACATTTTGGCAGCAATGTATTATAATTAATAAGTACATTTAATCATTTTGCGCAATTTTAAAATTTTTTAGGAGCAACATTATTATTCATGGATAACACAAACGTAGAACAAAAACAAGAATTAAATTTAAACAATAAAACTATTAGCGTTAACGATCAAATGGTGACAAGAAAATGGTATATAATAGACGCTGAAGGAAAAACTTTAGGACGTTTAGCAACTAAAGTAGCTTCTGTTTTAAAAGGCAAAGGTAAAACTCATTATACTCCTCAT
Organism: Poinsettia branch-inducing phytoplasma str. JR1; assembly: GCF_000309465.1. Lineage (NCBI taxonomy): Bacteria > Bacillati > Mycoplasmatota > Mollicutes > Acholeplasmatales > Acholeplasmataceae > Candidatus Phytoplasma > Poinsettia branch-inducing phytoplasma. The sequence continues at coordinate 24,593 of NZ_AKIK01000072.1, read as the reverse complement.
ATTGATAATGGCGATTATGTAGCGGTTATCAATGCTTCTAAAATCCATTTAACAGGTAAAAAATGGGAACAAAAAACCTATTACAGACATTCAGGTTATCCAGGTGGTTTAACTAAAGTAATGGTTTCTGATATGTTGAAAAAATCTCCTACTTTAATTGTTGAGAAAGCTGTTTTCGGCATGTTACCGCATACTAAACTTGGACGCCAAATGCGTAAAAAATTATTTGTTTATGCTAACGAATCGCATAGACACGAATCACAAAAACCTAAAGTGTTAGAGGTATAATGAAAATGAAGAAAAATCAATATTTTGGAACAGGCAGACGTAAAAGTTCTGTAGCGAGAATTATTTTAACTTCTGGCGCAGGACAAATTAAAATTAATAAAAGAGATTTTACTAATTATGTCCCTTCTCAAGAAACTCGTTTAGAAACTTTAAAACCCTTAAAATTAACTAATACTTTAGAAAAGTATGATGTGGTTGCGAATGTTCACGGCGGCGGAATAACTTCCCAAGCTGGAGCGATCCGTTTAGGCATTGCTAGATCTTTATTAGAAGCTGAACCTAATTTAAGAGTTATTTTAAAAAAAGCTAGTTTATTAACTAGAGATTCACGTTGTGTTGAGCGTAAAAAATACGGTTTAAAAAAAGCTCGTCGTGCACCTCAATTTTCCAAACGTTAATTTATTTCTTAATAATATTTTTCACTAGTATGAAGAGCCTTTTAAAAAAAGGCTCTTTTTTAATTTTAAAATACTTTATTAAAATAATTTATTATATAATGAGCTTATTAGAAGGAGAAAGCAGATGCAAAAAATAAGAGTACGTTACGCCCCAAGTCCGACCGGTTTTTTACATATCGGCAACGCTAGAACCGCTTTATTTAACTATTTATTCGCTGCGCGTTATCAAGGTGAATTCATTATTAGAATTGAAGATACTGATTTAGAGAGAAACGTCGCTGACAGTGAAAAAAAACAATTAGAACAGTTAAATTGGTTAGGTATCAAATGGACCGAAGGGCCTGATATTGGCGGATCCTTAGGACCTTATAGACAATCCGAAAGATTAACGTTTTATCAAAAATATACCCAAATATTGTTAGAAAAAAAACTGGCTTACAAAGAATACCAAAACGATAATTCTAAATATGTAGTACGTTTTAAAGTTCCTGCTGAAACCAAATATGAGTTTAAAGATTTAATTCGAGGTTCTTTATCTTTTGACAGTAAAGAAATCGAAGACTGGATCATTATGAAAGAAAATGGTTATCCGACTTATAATTATGCTGTAGCGATAGATGACCATTTAATGGCTATTTCTCATGTTTTTCGCGGTGAAGAACATATTACCAATACTCCGAAACAAATGATGATTTATCAAGCTTTTGGGTGGGAAATACCTACTTTTGCGCATATTTCTTTAATTTTAAACGAACAGAAAAAGAAACTCAGTAAAAGAGATAAGCATGTAATTCAATTTATTGAAAAATACATGATTTTAGGTTATATTCCAGAAGCTTTATTTAATTTCTTGTTTCTCTTAGGTTTCGCCCCTAAAAGTAATAAAACTATTTTTTCTTTAGAAGAAATGGTGTCTTTATTTGATAAAACACGCTTTATTAAAGCGCCCGCTATTTTTGATGTACCCAAATTATCCTTTATTAATAGCCAATATTTGAAAAAAATGCCTCTTGTGGATTTAGTTTCTCAAACAGCCGTTTTTTTTAATCAAGCCAAGATTGTTATTTCTCAGGAGAAATTAACTAAAATAGTGTCTTTATTTCAAAGTAGAATTAGTTATCTAGCAGAAACAGTACGCTTATACCAAAGCTTTTTTGTAGAACCGAAAGAAGTTAAAGAAGAATTTTTAACCTTTATTAAAGAAAATAAAGGTTTTAACTTGGTGCAAATTTTATATAATATATTATATAAGTTAGAAAATTTTGATTCTGTTAACATCAAAGAAAGTATTACTAGCTTAGAACAACGATCCTCTTTAAAAGGTAAAAATTTATTTATTTTAATTCGTATAGCATCCACTTTACAAATGAATGGTCCGCATTTACCTATTTATTTAGAATTATTAGGGAAAGAAACTGTTTTAAAAAATATCCAAACTATTTTAAGTCTCTCATTCGAAAAGAATTAACTTATTAAGTTAAAAAAACTATCTGATAAAAAAACAATCATTAATTAACAAATATCTTATTTTAAAAAAGTAAAAGGAATATCATGTTGAAAATTTATAATTCATTAACTCAAAAAAAAGAAAATTTTATCCCTTTAACTGAAAATGAAGTTAATATTTATGTTTGTGGTCCGACTGTTTATGATCACCTTCATATCGGCAATATCAAGCCTTTAATTTTTTTTGATATGATGAAAAGATATTTCACTTTATTAGATTTTAAGGTTAAATTAGTCGTTAATATTACGGATATAGATGATAAAATCATTCAAACTGCTTTAGCTAACGATACTACAGAAGCTCAAATTTCTCAACATTATATTCAAGTTTTTTTTACTTTATTAAAAAAACTAGATATTGATACCATTGATAAATTTCCTTTGGTAACCAATTATATCAAGTCTATTATCACTTTTATCCAAGATTTAATGCAAAAAGGTTATGCTTATCTAACCAAAACAGGCGTTTATTTTCGTGTTAATTTAATTGATAATTACGGTATTTTAAGTAAACAAGATTTAACTAAATTGAAAAAAAACGCTCGTAAAGAGTTAGATCCTCAAAAAGAAAATGTTGAAGATTTTATTTTATGGAAAAAAACCGAAACAGGCGTTCAATACGAAAGTCCTTGGTTTTTAGGTAGACCTGGTTGGCATACTGAATGTGTTGTCATGATTAAAGATATTTTTAAAACCACTATTGATATTCACGGTGGTGGCAATGATTTGAAATTTCCTCATCATGAAAACGAACAAGCTCAGTTTGTAGCTAGTCAAAAAAAACCTTTAACTAATTTTTTCGTTCATATAGGACGGGTGGATTACCAAAAACAAAAAATGAGTAAATCCTTAAATAACGTTGTTTTAGCGAAAGATGTGTTAAAAGATTTTGAAGCTAACGTGATTAAATTCTTTTTTTTATCACATCATTACTTACAACCTATTAATTTTAGTTATGAATTGCTTTTATCTATACAAACTAAATATCATAAAATAGTTCATGCTTTAAATAAAAACAATTTTCAATTAAAAATGAATCATACAAAGGCTTCTAATAAAAAATTAGCTTATTTACAACAATTTCATCAGTTGATGCAAAATGATTTTGATACTCCTAATGTGGTCACTCTCATAGATCAAATTATCAAAGAATTGAATAAAACTCATGTTTTGATCGAAATGTCGGAATTACAAAACACTTTATTATATTTGTTTCAACATTTAGGGATTTCTTTACCTTTAAAAAATATTACTTCCAAAGATGTAACTCTTTATCAAAAATGGCTTCAAGCGAGACAAAATCAAGATTTTAAAAAAGCAGATCTTTTAAGAAAACTTTTAGAAGAAAAAAGTTTTATTTGAAAAAATATCTTTTTCCCAAAAAAATGATAAAGTCGATATCAAAAATGGTAGGTTATGATTATGAATAAAAAAACTGATAACAAATTTTTTAACCTTACAGGACTTCCGCAAGTAGAAGTAGAAAAACAACTACAAGAAAGAAAAAAAAATCTTAAAAAAGATAAGAACAGTAAAAGTGTGAAAGATATTATTGTTTCTAATGTTTTCACTTTGTTGAATTTATTAGTTTTAATCCTGTTTATTATTATTATGGCAATTAAAAGATACGATCAATTATTGTTTTTATTGGTTAATTTTTTAAATTTATCTTTAGGTATTGTCCAAGAAATTAAGGCTAAAAGAACTTTAGATAAGATTTCTTTGTTAATGTCTAATGATACTCATGTAGTGCGCGATAGCGTTTTAAAATCGGTTTCTATGAATGAAGTAGTAGTTAAAGACCTTTTATTTTTAGAATTAGGGGCTCAGATTGTAGCAGACGCTAAAATCGCTGAAGGTACTTTAGAAGTAAATGAATCTTTTTTAACAGGAGAATCTAAAACGGTTTTCAAAAGTAAAGGCGATTTTTTATATTCTGGTAGTTATGTTGTTTCCGGACGTGCTTGTGCGGAAATTACGGCTGTGGGTGATGAGATGTATATTTCTAAATTAACCCATGAAGCAAAAAAATATAAAAACATCAAAACCCCTTTAATGCAAAATTTCGCTAATTTAGTCATGGTGATAATGATTTTATTAATCCCTACTACTTTTATCTTTTATTTTTCTTACGAATCTAACATTCGCACTGAAAATAAATCAGAATTCCTTTTAGGTTTAAGTGGTTTTATGATAGGAATGATGCCTTCAGGTTTATTCTTATTGACTAGCATGTCCTTAGCGGTTGGTTTCGTTAATTTAGCGAAAAAGAATGCTTATATGAAAGATTTATTCGGGATTGAGATGTTAACCCAAATAGATATTTTATGTTTAGATAAAACTGGCACTATTACTGATGGAACTATGGAAGTCAAAGAAGTTTATTCTTATTCGGAAGCTAAAAAAGTTTCTGAAGATTTAATGACTAGTATTATTAGCGCTTTTCCGGATGATAACCCAACGCAAAAAGCTCTACATCATAAATTTTTAAAGAATGATTATTTTCTCAAAGGGAATCATAAAATCAAAAAGATTGAGTTTTTCTCTAGTTTAAGAAAATATAGCGCCGTAGAATTTGAGCAAGAAGGCACTTTTCTTTTAGGAGCTCCAGAAATTATTTTCAAAAAAAAATTTGCTAAAATAGAAAAAGATGTCGAAAAACACGCTAAAATGGGTTATAGAGTGTTATTGTTAGCTCAAACTAGTGAAAGTATAGAACAAATGGATCATAATACTGAATATCAAGCTGTTTCCTTAATTATGTTAGAAGATAAAATTAAAGCAGATGCTTTTGATACCGTGACTTATTTTAAAAATTTAGGGATTCAAATGAAAATCATTTCTGGCGATAATCCTTCTACTATTTCTTATATCGCCCAAAGAATAGGCGTTATTGAAAGCAAAAAACAAGCTATCAGTTTAGCTGGTCTAAGTGAAAAAGAAATAATTAAAATAGCTCATAAATACGACGTTTTTGGGCGAGTAACGCCAGAACAAAAACAAATTCTAATTAAAACTTTGAAACAAGATAATAAAAAAGTCGCGATGATTGGCGATGGTGTTAATGATATTTTAGCTTTTAAAGAGTCAGATATGTCGATCGCTATGGCTTCCGGTAGTCAAGCAGCTCAAAATGTAGCTAATTTAGTTTTAATCGATTCTAATTTTAGTTCTTTACCGCAAGTTGTTTCTGAAGGTAGAAGAGTAATTAATAATTTAGAAAAAAACTCAGTTTTATTTTTAGTAAAATCTATTTTATCTTTTTTATTAGCAGTCATTACTATTTTCCACAATTATTACTCTTCAATGGATGGTATAATTTTCCCTTTTGATCCTTTAAAATGGAATTTAATTGATATCTTTTTCATCGGAACCCCGTCTTTCTTTTTATCTTTAGAACCTAACGATAAACCTTTAAATAAAAATTTTTTAAACAATATTTTAAAAAACGCTTTTTTCTTTGCTTCTTTAATTGCTTTTAATTATATTTACTTATTGCATGTGAAATGGAGCGATCAGACGAAAAGGCATGATAATGTTTCAGTTTTGTTGATGTTAATCACTTCCTTTATGTTCTGTTTCTTGTTATTTAAGAACTGTCTTCCTTTTAATAAATGGAAAACACTATTATTTCACGCTATGATTGTAGGTTTTTTAACCTTTGGACATTGGACTTTCTTCAGAAAAAGAGAATTCCAAAAAGTATTGTTCAATATTACTGATAAAATATATAACCATTTAACAGTTTTTATACTTTTAGCTATTATCAATATTATTTTTGTTTTAGGCATGATATTTATTAAACAATTAACCGCTTTTAAGCAGGAATTGTTTAATAAATAAATGCTTATCAACGTAATTTCAAGGAAAGAATTAAAATCATGATTATTTATGGAAAAAATATCATAAAAGAGACTATTAACGCTAAAAGACCCATTTATAAGATATACATTGATGTAAAAATGACTGATACAGCGTTTTTAAACCATTTAAAAAACCATAATCTGACATATGAGATGTTAAATAAACACCAATTAAACAAAAAAGCGCAAAACACTCAACACCAAGGAGTTGTTGCTGAAGTCCAAGATTATACTTATAAAAATTTAGCGGATTATTTATCGACTGATAAAACACAAAAATTTTTAATTTTAGACGAAATACATGATCCTCACAATTTAGGAGCCATTTTAAGAAGCGTGGAAGCTGCTAATTTTGACGGCGTTATTATAGGTAAAAAACACCAAGTTCTTTTAAACGGAATAGTGGCTAAAACCTCTAGTGGAGCTTTAGAATACGTTAATATTTTTTTAGTTAATAATTTACACCACACTATTTTACAATTGCAAAAACACGGTATTAAGGTAATTGGAACCGATATAAAAGCAGAATTGGTGTTTAACGAAATCCCTCAAAACGAATCTTTTGCTATTATTTTAGGTAATGAAGGCATCGGAGTTAGACCTTTATTGAAGAGAAATTGTGACTACTTAGTGCGGATTCCGATGAGTGGGAAAATCAATTCTTTAAACGTTAGTGTAGCTGCGGCTGTGATTATGTTCGGTTTACAAATGAAATAAAATAATATATTTCGTTAATTTTCAAAAAATATGTTAAAATAAAGAGGATATATTTTGATTTACTTAAATTTATTTTTTTATATTTAAAAAAAGAAGGATTCTGAAAAATGACTAAAAAAAATATTTTAATATGTGTTGTATGTTTAAATCGTAATTATCATACTGATGATCATAATAGAAGTAATCGTTTAACTTTGAAGAAATATTGTCCTCACTGTAAACAACACGTTTTACATGAAGAATCTAGATAAATCAAATATTAAATTAGAGGAGTTTTTATGTCATATAAAAATAAAGAAGAAAAACACGCAAATCCTTTGTTTAAAATAATTAAACAAGAATACAGTTTGATCAATGTTTTTTTGATCGTTTTTACTATGGTGTTTATGGGCGTTTTTGGCGATTTTATGAAACAAGATCAAGAAAAATCATTATATAAAGTCTTATTTGGCGCTGCTCTAGCGGTTTTCTTATTAAGTGTTGTTGTCTTGATGAAAAAAACTATGAAAGGTATGAAAACGGTTAGCTTACCGACAGGTAAGCAAATTTTTTTCCAAATTATACAGGTTTTAATTTTTATCTTGATTTTAGTAACAATGAATACAAACTTTGAAACGCTTTATAAAGATTATATTTCCAAATGTAGTGGGTATTTTCAAAATAAATAAGATATAATGATTTAATAGAAAATAAATTATATTAATTTAGGGTGTTTGAATATGATAGATACAAAAGAAAAAGAAATAGATAAAGTTGTTAATAAAACGCAAGAAAAGCAAAATAGCAAAAAAAACAACGATAATGAAGCCAAATGGTATATCATTCAAACTTATTCAGGTTATGAAAATTCTGTTAAAGAAGATTTATTAAGAATTGCTGATAGCGGCGTTGGTATTTCCAGTTTAATTTTAGACGCTATTTGCCCAAAAGAAACTTATTATAAAACTAAAGCCGACGGCACTAAACAAACAAGAGAGAAAAAAATCTATTCTGGTTATGTGTTTGTTAAAATGGTTGTGACTGATCATTCTTGGTTTGTGGTAAGAAACATTCCGAAAGTAACTGGTTTTTTAGGTTCTATTAGAGGAGGTGGTTCTAAACCCGTTCCTTTGAGCGATAACGAAATAAGACCTATTTTATTAAAAATGGGGATCATCGCTAAGCCTAATTACGATTATTTAATCGGTAAACAGGTAGAAATCACTAACGGTTCTTTTGCTGGTCAAACTGGTAAAGTATCTTTTGTAGATCATAATCAAGATAAAATTATTGTTGAAATTGATCTATTCGGAAGAGCTACTCCTATTGAAATTTCTTTTGATTCTTTTAAAGTAATCCTTTAATGATTGTTTTTTTGAATTAGTGTCTTTTTTAATGCTTTAAATATGTTATAATATCTCAGTTATTATTTTATTTTCTTAAATTTTTAAATATATAATTTTTTTTATAATACAAATTAATATAAAAAGAGGTTTGAATAAAATGGCTAAAAAAGTTGTAAAAACTGTAAAACTTCAAATTCCTGCAGGGAAAGCGAATCCGGCTCCACCAGTAGGTCCAGCTTTAGGTCAGGCTCAAGTAAATATTCCGTCTTTTTGTTCCAAGTTTAACGAAGAAACTAAAGATCAGATGGGTTTTGTTATTCCAGTGATTATTTCTGTTTACGATGATAGAAGTTTTACTTTTGTTACTAAAACTCCGCCAGCTAGTGATCTTTTGAAAAAAGCTGCTAATATTCAAAAAGGCTCTGCTAACGCTAGCAAAAGTAAAGTAGCAACCATTAAATATGAACAAATAGAAGAAATCGCTAAATTAAAAATGTCTGATTTAAATGCTTATACAGTTGATAGTGCTTGTAAAATAATAGAAGGTACTGCGCTTAATATGGGTATTGTAGTTGAAAAATAATTTATTTCCTTTATTGGTGGAAACAAATATTTTTAATGATTTTATTTTGAATAACGTCTTAGAAAGGTTTTATATTTTATATAGGTTTTTTAAATATGAAAAGAAGTAAGAAATATTTAGCTATGCGTCAAATGATAGATTCTAAAAAATCTTATTCAGTTTCGCAAGCAGTTGATTTAGTTCAACAAACTCAATTAGTTAAATTTAATGCCACTGTTGAATGTATTTTTTCTTTAAATCTTGATCCTAAAAAAGCAGAACAAAATATTCGTGGCGCTTTAGTGTTACCTCATGGTAGCGGTAAAAAGCTAAAAGTAGCTGTTCTAGCTAAAGGGATGAAAGTTAAAGAAGCTGAAGAAGCTGGTGCTGATGTAGTAGGAGGCCAAGAATTAGTGAATAAAATCACTAAAAATTGGTTAGATTTTGATGTTTTAATCGCTACTCCTGAAATGATGCCAAGTGTGTCCAAATTAGGACGTGTTTTAGGTCCTAAAGGTTTAATGCCTAACCCTAAATTAGGAACAGTTACAGACAACTTAGCTCCTTTAATTAAAGATATTAAAAAAGGGAGAATAGAATATAGAGTTGATAAAAATGGTAATTTACACACTATTTTAGGAAAAACTTCTTTCAGTAAAGAACAATTATTGGAAAACGCTCAGTTTTTATACAAACATATAGCTTCTGCGCGACCTAAAACAGTAAAAGGTAATTTTATCAAATCCATGACTCTTTCTTCTACGATGGCTCCTGGTGTTAGAGTTGATCATACTTTAATGAGTTAAAAAAACTTTTTTGAAAAAATATTTGTAGTGTGCGATATATACGAATAAATAGAAAGGGATAAAAAAATATGTTAAGACCTATTATCGAACAGAAAATAGAAAACGTTAACACTTTAACGGAAAAAATAAACAAATCTAAATTAGTGGTTTTATTTGAATATAAAGGTCTTAAAGTGAGTGATTTTGCTCAATTAAGAGTACAATTAAGAGAATTTGGTAGCAATATCAAATTATATTCTAATAACATCATTAAAAGAGCTTTTTTTTCTGTTGATCATCAAGATTTAGCTGATTTTAAAAACTCAAAAGCTTTATTATTTAGCGAAGATGACTTAATTTCACCGTTAAAGGCTTTATATGATTTTTCTAAAACAAATAAATTTGTTAAAATTTCTTCTGGACTTGTTGAAAATAAAATATATTCAGTTGAAATGATGCATGAGTTAGCTACTTTGCCTTCAAGAGAAGTATTGTTAACTATGTTAGCTTCAGGCATGTTAATGCCTTTAAAAGAATTATCCGTTGGATTAGATATTTTATCTAAAAAAGAATAATAAATATAAAATTGTTAAAATAATAACAAAAGAGAGGAATCAAACAAATGGCTAAATTAACTAAAGAGGTTTTTATTGAATCTTTAAAAAAGATGTCTTTATTAGAAATTAAAGAATTAGTAGATGGATTAAAAGAAGAGTTCGGAATCGATCCTTCTGCTTCGTTAGCTGTAGCTGGTAACGGCACTGACTCAACTGCTGTAGTTGAAGAACAAACAGAATTCCAAGTTATTTTGAAAAACTTTGGTTCTAGCAAATTAAATGTTATTAAAACTATCCGTGAAATTACAGGTTTCGGATTAGTAGAGGCTAAAAAATTAACTGAAACACCTGATGCTGTTGTTAAAGAAAATGTTAGCAAAGACGAAGCGGAAAAAATTAAAACTAAATTAGAAGCTTTAGGCGCTAAAGTAGAATTAAAATAATATTCGCTAAAAAATATTATTAGTAAAAAACCTGAGGAAAAAATCTTAGGTTTTTTATTGTCTTTTGACTTATATTTTTTATCAGATAAAAAGGTTATTTTAAAGACTTGATTTTATCTATTTTCTTTCGAAAAATGAATAAATGATGCATTGGAGTAAAAAATGAGCAGATATCGCAACGTTAAATATGGTAATAAAGTAGAACGACGCAACTATTCGAAAATGAAATATGACTTCCCCTTGCCCAATTTAATAGAAATTCAAAAGAATTCGTTTAAAAAATTCTTAGAATTAGGCATTAGATCGGCTTTAGAAGATATTTTTCCCATTGAAAGTTATAATGGTGATTTAAAATTACATTTTGAAGATTTTTTTTTAGAAAAGCCGAAATTTGATATTAAAGAATCTAAAAACAGAGATTTTACTTATTCATCTGAATTGTTTGTCCACGTTAAATTAGAAAATGTTTTAACTAAAGAAGTGAAAAGATCACATGTATTAATGGCTGATTTGCCTTTAATCACTCCTTCAGGAACTTTTGTTATCAATGGGACTGAAAGAGTTGTTGTGGCGCAAATCATTCGTTCTTCTGGGGCTTATTTTTCTAAAAAATTCGACAATAAAACGAATAAAATGCTTTTTTTAGGTCAAATCATCCCTACTAGGGGAGCTTGGATAGAATTCGAACAAAGCAATAAAGATTTTTTATATGCTAAATTAGATCGTTCTAAAAAAATACCTTTAACTAAATTCATTCATACTTTAGGATTTAATTCGAGAGAAGAAATTGAAAATGTTTTTGGAAAAAATGAATTATTGGATTTAAGTTTTCAAAAAGACGAAGAATCTAATTTTAGTGACGCTATTGTGGAACTTTATTCAAAATTACATCAAGGGGAAAAAGTGCCTGCCAATGCAGCGAGAGAGTTCATTAGAACGCGTTTATTCGATCGTAAAAAATACGATCTATCTTCTGTAGGTAGATATAAAATCAATAAAAAATTAGACGTTTTAAATAGAGTAAAAAACACTTTTTTATCAAAAGATTTAAAAGATATAGAAACTCATGAGATTTTATTCCCTAAAGACACTCTTTTAACTCGTGATATCATCGAACAATTAAGAGATCAACGTCAACATTTACGTACGGAATTGGTGAATTCTGAATATCATTTAGAAAACGAAATGACTAACGAAATTACCATGACTTATAGAAAAAGCGAAACAGATGACAACTTATACGTTAAAGATAATATTTCTAATTTTCAGACAGGTGAAATCTTAATTGAAGCTGATTCTATATTAAATGACGAAGTTATCGCTATTATAGAAGCGAATAAAGAAATGATTGACGAAAAAATAGTTAAATTCTTTTTAGAAGGTCAAAAAGTTGAAAAAAAAGAAAACGACGTTAAAAAAGTTTTTAACGAAGTTTTAGAAGTTTATTTTTTAGATGACAAAGAAAACAAAACTTTTGTGAAAATAATTGGTAATAATCAAGAAGAAAGATCAGAAAATATCGTTTTATCTGATATTATAGCTAGCATTAGTTATTACTTAAACTTGTATGTGAATATCGGACATGTTGATGATATCGATTATTTAGGAAACAGAAGATTAAGATTAATAGATGAATTGTTAAAAAATCAATTCCGTATTGGCTTGACTAGATCAGAAAAAAACATTAAAGACCGTATGTCAATTAGTAAATTCGAATCTATCGCTCCTGGAGGATTAGTTAACTTTTCTTCGCTTTCTATTGTTTTAAAAACTTTTTTTAGTAGTTCGCGTTTATCTCACTTCATGGATCAAATTAATCCTTTAGCCGAGTTAACCCAAAAAAGAAGAATTTCTGCTTTAGGAACGGACGGTATAGATCGTGACCGCGCTGGGGTTGAAGTAAGGGATGTTCACAACTCTTATTACGGACGTTTATGTCCTATTGAAACGCCTGAAGGACCTTCTATCGGTTTAATTTCTTCTTTATCGACTTACGCCCAAGTAGATAAATACGGTTTTATTAAAACTCCTTTCTTTAGAGTGAAACATGAAAACGGTTTTTCTCACGTAACTCAAGAATACGATTATTTAACAGCTATTCAAGAGGAAGAACAAATCATCGCTTCCGCTTCTGCACCTTTAGATGAAAATAACAACTTTAAAACTTTAAAAGTGATCGCAAGAAGAAACGGTGAAACAGGGTTATTTGATGCTGATAAGATCACTTATATGGATGTTTCTCCGAAACAAATCGTTTCTGTAGCAACTTCTTCTATTCCTTTTTTAGAACATGATGATGCTTCTAGAGCTTTGATGGGTGCCAACATGCAACGTCAAGCGTTACCTTTATTAATTCCTAGATCTCCGACTGTTGCTACTGGTATTGAACACAGAATCGCCAAAGATTCAGGTTGCTTAATTGTGGCTGAAGAAGGCGGTATTGTGAAATACGTTGATGCTAAAAAAATAGTGATTAAAGAAGATTCAGGACAAGAACGTTCTTATGAATTAACGACTTTTGTTAAATCTAACCAAGATACTTTAATTTTACATAAACCTATCGTGGTTAGAGGCGAATACATTAAAAAAGGCGATCTTATCGTAGACGGTCCTTCAACTTACCAAGGTGAATTAGCTTTAGGTAGAAATGTAACGGTAGCTTTCATGACGTGGCACGGTTATAATTATGAAGATGCGATTATTATGTCCGAAAATTTAGTGCAAAACGATATTTATACTTCTATTCATATTAACAAATACGAAATTCAAACTAGAGAATTGAAAAAAGGTTCTGGTAAAGAAGAAATCACTCGTGAAGTGCCCAACGTTAGCGCTGAAGCGGTTAAAAATTTAGACGAAAGAGGAATTATTATTCCTGGTTCTGAAGTTAAAGAAGGCGATATTTTAGTAGGTAAAATCATTCCTCAAGGAGTTTTCGAACCGACGCCTTACGAAAAATTAATTCAAACGGTTATTGGGGAAAAAGCACGTGATTACAAAGATGCTTCTTTAAGATATCCTTGTGGAGATGGCGGTATTGTTCAAAGTGTACAATATTTCTCTATTAAAAACGGCGATCCTATTTCCAAACCAGGTGTGAACGAAATTATCCGTATTTTTATTGCTAAAAAAAGAAAAATCAATGTCGGTGATAAAATGGCGGGATTGCACGGAAATAAAGGGGTAATTTCCTTGATTTTACCGAAAGAAGATCTTCCTTATATGGCTGACGGTACTCCGATTGATATTATTTTAAATCCTTTAGGCGTGCCAAGTCGTATGAATATTGGGCAAATTTTAGAGATGCATTTAGGTATGGCAGCTAAAAAATTAAACATTAAAGTAGCAACGCCTATTTTTGATGGCGTTAATAACCAAGATTTACAAAATATCATGGAAGAAGCTAATTTATCGCCTGATGGTAAAATGACTTTATACGACGGAAGAACGGGAGAACCTTATGATAATCCTATTTCTGTAGGATCATTATATATGATTAAGTTATCTCATATGATCGATGATAAACTGCATGCTCGAAACGTAGGACCTTATACTTTGATAACTCAACAACCGATGGGTGGTAAAGCCCAAAACGGAGGACAAAGGTTTGGCGAGATGGAGGTTTGGAGTTTATATGCTTATGGTGCCGCTCACACTTTGCAAGAAATTTTAACTGTGAAAAGTGATGATATTATCGGACGTAATAAAACTTATAATTCTATTACCAACGGATTACCGCTACCCAAACCTTCTATTCCTGAAAGTTTTAGAGTTTTTTCAAAAGAATTACAATCTTTAGGTTTGCATGTGGAATTAATTAAATCTGACACTAAAGAGAATAAAGTTAATCATTCTTTAGTTAATAATAATAAGGAAAAACATTATCAATGATAAATTTAAATGTTAAAATTGAAGAACTTTCGCTTTCGGAAAAAACTATTGAAGCGTTAAAATTAATCGGTGTTACTTCGTTATCTGATTTTAACAATTACACTTTAAAAGACCTCCACACTTTATTGCCACAAGAATTTTTATTTGAAACAATATTAATTTTAAAAGAGCACTATTTGCCTGAATCTTTAGAAAATTTAAATTTAAATCCAGAGATTATTGAAATTTTACATAGTAATAAAATTATGGATTGTCGTTCTTTAATTCAAACTAATAAATCCATGTTATTGCAGTTATTTCAAGACGAACCGGATCGTTTAGAAGAAATTGAGTTAGTTTTTAGTTTATATAATGATGATTTTAACGATTATGAAGATGATGACTTAGAAGACATTGATTTTAATGAAGATGATTTAGAAAAGGAAGCAGATTACGAAATAAATATAAAAAAAGAATTAGATGAAAATTTTAATCCTTTTTTAAACGAAAAAACCACTTTAACAGATGTGGTTCCTTCTGGTTCTAAAAGTTTTTCTTCTCCAGTTACTTTTAGTGTAGAAGATCAAACTGACTTTAAATCACAAAAAGAATACGGTAGTAGAGAATACGAATATTTTAAAATTCGTTTAGCTTCTCCGCATGAAATTAGACAATGGTCTTATGGAGAAATTGTTAATTACGAAACTATTAATTATCGTACGGCTAAACCGGAATTCGGTGGCTTATTTTGTCCGAAAATCTTTGGTCCTGTCAAAGATTTACAATGCGCTTGTGCTAAAAAACAAACTTTAAAAAAAGGTCAAACTTGTTCACGTTGTGGTATTGAAATTACCGAACAAAAAGTAAGACGTGAAAGAATGGGACATATCGAATTAGCAGCTCCTATCGTTCATACTTGGTATGTTAATAGTTTGCCAAGTAGATTAGCGATTTTATTAGGCATTAAAGCTAAAGAATTATCCGAAATCGTTTATTATGTTTCTTATATCGTTCTTGAGCCAGGTGAAACTAATTTAGAAAAAAGACAAATCATTACAGAATTGCAATATAGCCAATATTTAGAACGTTTTGGCAATAATGGGTTTGTCGCTTTAACCGGGGCAGAAGCAATTAAAAAATTATTAGAAGAACTTGATTTAGAAAAAAGTGTTACAGAATTAAGAAAAATGTTAAAACAAGTCTCTAAACAAAAAAGAGATGTAATTATTAAAAGATTAGAAATTATCGAATCTTTCAGTAAATCTGATAATAAACCAGAATGGATGGTAATGGATGTTATTCCTGTTCTTCCTTCTGATTTAAGACCTATTGTTCCTTTAGATGGTGGACGTTTTGCAACGACCGATACTAATGATTTATACAGAAGAATTTTAAACCGTAATAATCGTTTGAAAAAACAAATTATTCAAAAAGCGCCAAGATTAATTATTAAAAACGAAAAAAGACTACTCCAAGAAGCGGTTGATGCTTTGTTTGATAATGTAAAAGTAAGTAAAAAAAATACTTCTAATGTGGAAAGAAACCGTCCTTTGAAATCTTTATCCGAAATGTTGAGAGGGAAACAAGGCCGTTTCCGTCAAAATCTTTTAGGGAAAAGAGTGGATTATTCAGGTCGTTCAGTTATTATCGTTGGTCCTGATTTAAAAATCCACCAATGTGGTATTCCGAGACAAATGGCAGTTATTTTATTTAAACCTTTTATTTTAAATAAATTGCAAGAAGCTAAAGGAGTTGATAAAAAAAGCGCTAATTTGTTGTATGAAAAAATGAATGAATATGTTTGGAGCGTTTTAGAGGAAGTTGTTAAAGAACATCCGGTTTTATTAAACAGAGCTCCGACTTTACACCGTTTAGGAATACAAGCTTTTGAACCGAAGTTAATTGATGGCAAAGCAATTAGATTACATCCTTTAGTAACACCAGCTTTTAATGCGGATTTCGATGGCGATCAAATGGCAGTTTATGTTCCTCTTTCTTTAGAAGCTCAAGCTGAAGCACGTTTATTAATGTTAGTGTCTAATAATATTTTAGACCCTAAAAACGGTAGCCCAGTTTTATCTCCTTCTCAAGATATGGTTTTAGGTAATTATTATTTAACTATTGAAGAGGTTAAAGATCGTACAGTAAAAGGCGTTAATCCTGAAAAACTGAACGAAGAACATCAATTCAAACATCGCAATGAAGGAAAATTATTTTATGATTTAAAAGAAGCTGAATTAGCTTTCCATAATAAAGTAATTTCTTTACATACACGAATTTTAGTAAAAACGTCTAATATTGACTCTTATTTCTCCGAAGCACAAAAAAACAAGTATTTGGTTACAACTTTAGGAAAAATGATTTTTAACGATATTTTACCTAGTGATTTCCCCTATGTTCAAGAACCTTCTTTATATAATTTAGAAGTAAGAACGCCAGATGTTTATTTCATTCCTAGAGGCTTTAATCCTTCCGATTATTTAGCTAATATTAAACCACCTGAACCTTTCAAAAAAAGATTCCTTTCTATGATAATTGACCAAGTGTTTAAGAAAAGTAATATTACTGAAACTTCCAAAATGTTAGATGATATTAAAAACTTAGGTTTTAAATACTCTACAATGGGAGGGATTACTATTTCTCATTCAGATATTAACGTTTATTCTGAAAAAGAAGCTTTAATCGACCAAGTAGAAAATAAAATTTTAGAAATAGAAAAATTTTATGATAAAGGTTTCTTGACTGTTTCAGAAAAAAAAGGCTTAGTGATTCAAGAATGGAAAAATGTTCGTGATGTGATCCAAGAAGGGTTAATGCAAGAATTCCACCAAGATAATCATTTATACATGATTAGCGATAGTGGAGCTCGTGGTAATGCTTCTAACTTCTCTCAGTTATCTGGGATGAGAGGGTTAATGAATAGTCCAAAAGGAGAAGTATTAGAAATTCCTGTTAAAAGCTCTTTCAAAGAAGGGTTAACAGTGCATGAATTCTTTATTTCTACTCACGGAGCTCGTAAAGTTTCGACTGATACAGCTTTAAAAACAGCTGAATCTGGTTATTTAACTAGAAGGTTGGTGGATGTAGCTCAAGATATCATTATTATCAAAGAAGATTGTGGTAGCGACAAAGGCGTTAGCGTAGAAGCTATTACAAGAGACGAAAAAGAAATCATTTCTTTATCAGAAAGAATTTTTGGTCGTTTTACTTCAGAAGATATTATTCATCCAGAAGCACAAGAAGTTATTTTAGCTAAAAACGAAGTTATCACAAGAGAAATCATTAAAGTTATTTTAGAAGCTAATATCACTAAAGTTAAAATTAGAAGCGTTTTAACGTGTAATTGTGAATACGGTATTTGTACTAAATGTTATGGTTTAAACTTAGTGACTAATAAAAACGTAGAAATAGGTGAAGCAGTTGGTGTAGTAGCGGCTCAATCTATTGGTGAACCGGGTACTCAGTTAACGATGAGGACCTTCCATACTGGTGGAGTTCTTTCGGTAGCAGATATTACGCAAGGTTTACCGAGAATTCAAGAATTATTTGAAGCGAGAAAACCAAAAGGTAAAGCTATTATTAGTGAATACAACGGTATGGTTAGAGACGTAAAAAACATTACTTCTTCTTCTTACGAAATTATTATTGTTCCTGATAACAATCCGAACGAAGAATATATTTACACTGTTGATGGTAATGCGGATGTTATAGTGCAGAAAAATATGCACGTTGAAGCAGGACAAAGGTTAACTTCTGGTTCGGTTGATTTAAGAGAAATGTTAAAAGCAAGTAGTGTGGAAAAAACACAAAAATACATTTTAGAAGAAGTACAAAAAGTTTACCAATCTCAAAGCGTTAATATTAGCGATAAACACATTGAGATTATCGTTCGCCAAATGTTTAAACAAGTCTTAATTATCTCTGAAGGTGATACTCATTTCTTACCGGGATTAGAAGTCTCCATTAAAGAATTCAAAAGAGCTAACACTGAGATGATTAAACAAAACAAAACTTTAGCTGTAGGACGACCGGTGTTATTAGGGATTACGAGAGCTTCGTTGAAAAGTGATTCTTTACTTTCAGCAGCATCCTTCCAAGAAACAACCAAAATTTTAATCGATGCAGCTATTAGAGGTCAAAAAGATAATTTATACGGATTGAAAGAAAACGTTATCGTTGGTGGTTTGATTCCGGCAGGAACAGGTATTTTGGAAACATCTCATTTTGAGTACCCAATTTACCAAGTGGTTAATCCAGAGGTTGAACCAGAAAATCTGGAAGAAAACCTTGAAGTAAAACCTCTTGAAGAGGGAAAAACATTGCCAGAAGAAAGTATTTAATAAAAAAAGGTATATTTTGCAAAAATAAAGTATAAAAATATTGACTTTTATCATAAAAAAAGATAAAATAAGTTGTCTTATCTTTATACTTTAGAAAAAAAATAAAAAAAGGGGATTCATTTCGCGATGCCTACTATTTCACAATTAATTAAAAAAAGAAGAAGCGATAAAGTTTCTAAATCTAAATCACCTGCTTTAGGTTTTAGTTATAATAATTTAAAGAAAAAAACTAAAAATTACGATTCGCCTCAAAAATCAGGCGTTTGTATTAAAGTTTCTACTATGACACCAAAAAAACCTAACTCCGCTTTAAGAAAGTTTGCCAGAGTGCGTTTAAGTAACGGCTCTGAGGTAACAGCTTATATTCCTGGAGTAGGTCATTCTTTGCAAGAACATAGTACTGTTTTAGTACGTGGAGGAAGAGTGAAAGATTTACCTGGTGTACGTTATCACGTTGTAAGAGGAGCTTTGGATGCTACTGGTGTAGCCAATAGAAAACAAAGTCGTTCTAAATACGGCTCTAAAAGAGTTGTAGCTAAAAAATAAGCATTATTTTGATTAAAAAAATGTTCAGATAAAAAA
Organism: Poinsettia branch-inducing phytoplasma str. JR1; assembly: GCF_000309465.1. Lineage (NCBI taxonomy): Bacteria > Bacillati > Mycoplasmatota > Mollicutes > Acholeplasmatales > Acholeplasmataceae > Candidatus Phytoplasma > Poinsettia branch-inducing phytoplasma. Next base: position 5,357 of record NZ_AKIK01000072.1, on the reverse strand, counting down.
TAACGAAAGAAATAAAGGTGCATATATGTCTCGTAAAAGAAGTGCTCAAAAAAGAGAAGTTTCACCAGATCCAATTTATAATTCTAAATTAGTAACTAAAATTATTAATACGATTATGAAAAGTGGTAAAAAAGGAACAGCTCAATCTATTTTATACGGTGCATTAGATCGTGTAAAAGAAATGACTCAGAGAGAACCTATTGATGTTTTTAATGAAGCTTTAAATAATATTATGCCTATTTTAGAAGTATGTACGCGTACAATAGGAAGCCAAAACTATCAAGTTCCTTCAGAGGTTCGTGCGGAAAGACGTCAATCTTTAGTTTTAAAATGGTTAATTCAATATGCTCAAAAACGTAGTGAAAAAACTATGGAAAGGAAACTAGCTAAAGAAATAGTTGAAGCTGCTTCTGGAACTGGTTTATCAGTGAAAAAAAGAGAAGATACACATCGTATGGCTGAAGCTAATAAAGCTTTCGCTCATTATCGTTGGTAATCTGAATAAGTAAGGGAAATTATACTAATGGGACGTCAATTTAAACTAGAAAAAATTCGCAATATTGGCATTATGGCTCACATTGATGCCGGTAAAACAACAACAACTGAAAGAATATTATTTCATACAGGTAAGATTCATAAAATAGGCGAAACACATGATGGTGCTTCGCAAATGGACTGGATGGAACAAGAACAAGAAAGAGGAATTACTATTACCTCTGCCGCTACAACAACTTTTTGGAAAGATCATCAAATTCAAATTATTGATACTCCGGGACACGTTGATTTTACAGTCGAAGTTTCTCGTTCTTTAAGAGTTTTAGATGGTGCAGTAGTGGTAATTGATGCTCAAGCAGGAGTGGAACCGCAAACAGAAACAGTTTGGCGTCAAGCGACTGAATATAAAGTGCCAAGAATTATTTTTGTTAATAAAATGGATAAAGTGGGAGCCGATTATGCTTACGCTATTGACACTTTGAAAAAACGCTTAGGCGTGAAAGCTTGTGCTATTCAATGGCCTATCGGTAAAGAAAATAATTTCACTGGTTTAATCGATTTAATCGAAATGAAAGCTTTTGAATATGACGGTTCACCTTCAGAAAACGCTAAAGAAATAGAAATACCTGAATATTTGAAAGAAACTGCTTTATCAAAAAGAAAAGAATTAATTGAAACTTTAGCAGATTTTGATGATGAATTAATGACAATGTTTTTGGATGAACAAAAAGTTCCGATAGACATGTTAAAAAGAATCATCAGAAAAACGACTTTAGATGTTAAATTTTTCCCTGTTTTATGTGGTTCTGCTTTTAAAAATAAAGGCATTTTAAAAATTTTAGACGCTGTTATTGATTATTTACCTTCTCCGTCTGATGTGCCTTCTATTACTGGTACAGATGCTGATGGTAACGAAATAGTTCGTAAAACTTCTGATGACGAACCTTTCACAGCTTTAGCTTTTAAAATTATGACTGATCCTTTTGTAGGACGTTTAACTTTTTTAAGAGTCTATTCGGGCACTGTTAAAACAGGAACTTATATTAAGAATACTGTGAAAAACGTGAAAGAACGTGTAGGACGTTTGTTGCAAATGCACGCTAATGATAGAGAAGAGATTAAAGAAGCTAATGCTGGCGATATTGTGGCTGTAGTAGGATTGAAAAATACTATTACAGGACACACTTTAACAGCTGAAAATGATTTTGTAATCTTAGAATCAATGAATTTCCCTGAGCCAGTTATTGAGATCGCAGTTGAACCAAAAACTAAAAATGATCAAGAGAAAATTGTTTTTGCTTTAGGAAAATTAGCAGAAGAAGATCCAACTTTTAAAGTTTATATTAACCACGAAACAGCTCAAACTATTATTGCTGGTATGGGTGAGCTTCATTTAGACATCATTATGGATCGTTTAAGAAGAGAATTCAAAATCCAAGCTAATGTGGCACAACCTCAAGTTTCTTATCGCGAAACTTTAACTAAAGAAACGCAAACAGAAGGTAAATTCATTCGTCAATCTGGTGGACGTGGGCAATACGGACATGTTTGTATGACTTTTGAGCCAAATCCTGGTAAAGGGTTTGAGTTTGTTAATAAAATTGTGGGTGGTTCTGTTCCGCGTGAATATATCCCTTCAGTTAAAAAAGGACTAGAAGAATCTTTATCTGGCGGTATTTTAGCCGGTTATCCTTTCATTGATGTTAAAGCAACTTTAACAGATGGTTCTTACCATGACGTCGATTCATCAGAGATGGCGTTTAAAATCGCTGCTTCTATAGCTTTAAAAGAAACCAAAAACAATGGCGGTCTTGTTATTTTAGAACCTATTATGAATGTAGAAATCATAACACCGAATGAATATATTGGTAATGTAATTGGTGATTTAACTTCCAGAAGAGGTAGATTAGAAACACAAGAAAACCGTGGCAACACAATAGCAATTAAAGCTTTGGTTCCTTTATCAGAAATGTTTGGTTACGCGACTAATTTGCGTTCCAACACTCAAGGTAGAGCCAATTTCGTAATGCAATTTGCTAAATATGAAAAAACACCAAAAAGTATTACGGAAAATATTATTAAAGAACGTAGTTAATTTCTCAAAATATTTATTAAAAAAATAAAAAATTCAAAAAGGAGGCCTTAATAAAATGGCTACTAAAAATTTTAACAGAAATAAACCACACGTTAACGTAGGAACTATTGGTCACGTTGATCATGGTAAAACTACTTTAACAGCTGCAATTACTTCTTATTTATCTACAAAAGGATTAGCAGATAAACAAAGTTACGATCAAATCGATAAAGCACCTGAAGAAAAAGAACGTGGTATCACTATTAGTACTTCTCACGTAGAATACGAAACAGAAAAAAGACACTATGCTCACGTAGATTGTCCTGGGCACGCCGATTACATTAAAAATATGATTACTGGTGCTGCTCAAATGGATGCTGGTATTTTAGTAATTTCTGCTGTTGACGGAATCATGCCCCAAACAGAAGAACATATCTTATTAGCTAAACAAGTAGGTGTTCCTAAATTATTAGTTTTCATCAACAAATGTGATGTTGTTGCTGATGAAGAACTTTTAGAATTAGTAGAAATCGAAATTAGAGACTTATTAAACAAACATGATTTTTTAGGCAACGAAGTTCCTATCGTTAGAGGATCTGCTTTAAAAGCGGTTGAAGGAGACCCTAAATATTTAGAAAAAATCCAAGAATTACTTGACTTATTAGACACTTACGTGGAAGACCCAGTTCGTGAAATGAACAAACCTTTTTTAATGCCAATAGAAGATGTTTTCACTATCACGGGCAGAGGAACTGTTACTACTGGACGTGTTGAAAGAGGAATGGTTAAAGTTGGTGAAGAAGTAGAAATAGTTGGAATTAGAGAAACTAAAAAAGCTGTTGTTACAGGTTTAGAAATGTTTAGAAAATCTTTAGAAACAGCGCAAGCTGGTGACAACGTAGGGGTTTTATTGCGTGGTGTTTCTCGTGAAGACGTAGAACGTGGACAAGTTTTAGTTAAGCCTGGCAGCGTTCAACCACATTCTAAATTCTTAGCGCAAATTTATGTTCTTACAGCTGAAGAAAACGGAAGAACTACTCCTTTCGGTAATAATTATCGTCCTCAATTCTATTTAAGAACTACTGACGTGACTGGTGTTATCAAATTGCAAGATGGTGTTGAAATCGTAATGCCTGGTGATTTAGTGGAAGTTACAGTTACTTTAATTAGTTCAATCGCTATGGAAGAAGGAACTAAATTTTCTGTTCGTGAAGGTGGACGCACTGTTGGAGCAGGTTCAGTAATTAAAATTCTTGAATAATTCCGTCCCCTTCTTAAAAAAAGACTTTGATAGTCTTTTTTTATTTATACGGGTTTTTTTGCTAGTTTGTCTTTTTGAGGTTTAAAGATGAGTTTTTAATTCTTGCCTAAAAAAGTTTATTTATGATAATTAAGCAGGAAATATGATAAAATAATAATAAATTGTATAATTAAAATTTTACATTATACTTTTTTATCAACTGAAAAAAATTAGAAAAAACAGAAACAAATAAGGAGATAAATATGTTTTTAAACGTCTTTTTTTTCATGAAATTATTGGCTTATTCTCGGATAGAAAGAGAAGGGCGTACAGATAGTGCTTGGCTAGAAGAAGAAAAGCAAGAGCATAAAAGTGTTTTATGGAAACTAACTTTCATTTTCGCTGGGATGATGATTATGGGACTTTTAGTCGCTATCTTATTTCACTATAGCCCTAATTTTAACCCTAAAATTAAACAAAGTTTGTCAGCAGATTGGATTAATAATTTGAAATTCCTTATTTATAAAGGCGAAGATGTTCTTTATTTAATCGCTTTTGTCTTATTGATAATAGGTTTTTCTCTATCTTTTACTTCTTTATATGTTATTTTGATTTTCTCTTTGTATTTTGGGGCGTTTTTTTTCGGTCCTCGATTTCTAGATTTTTATAACACCGTCCAACAGGAAAAAAACTTTGATGCCTTCGTTGCGAGAACTCTTTTTAGTCAAAAAGCTTTAGGGGTTGATTTTGTACGTACTTTATCTATTTTTATCATTATGATCACTGTCACTTTAGCGAAAGATTTCTATATGAGACCTAAAGTGAAACATTTTATTTATAACTCTTTTTCTGTTTTAATTTTTGTAGGTTTTTTATCATTTGTCTTTGGCATTGATTTAATACCTCAAACTAGAAATATTTCCTTTGTGTTCCGTTTTTTTTTCTTAATTCTAGCTACTTTGGGCATTATTCAAGATTTAGATATGGTGCATAAATTATCTCATAGAACAATTGCTGCTAAAAACCAATCTTTAATTATTTTAGGTTTTTTAGTGTCCTTTGCAACAATATTTTCTTTTATTAGTGTTTTTATTGCAGAATATCCTGCTATAGAACAACTAGCAAGTATTTTCTGCAATGCTTTTAGAAATAGTTCTTAGTGGATTGAAAAAAATTTGGAATTATTAGACAGATTAATGCACTGTTCATGTGAAACATACATTCAAGACCTATTGTATAGAGGTCTTTTTTCTTTTATCAAAGAAAAGTCTATTCAATGCTGCCGCCTTACGGTTAAATTTCTTTGTTTTATTTTTTTTAGGGTTATAAATAAATTAATAATAGGTGAAAAAACTTCTTTTTTAGCTATATAGAAAGACTTTTTAACAAGAGAGGAAAAAAGTTCTATTATTCAACAAAAGAACTGAAAAAAGAGACTTATTTTACCTTTATCGAAAAAGAAATTAAAAAAGTTAACTTTTTACTTGATATTTTAAATTAAATATGATAAAATGTTAGTAATCTTTAATATTAAAAATACTTTTATAA
>NZ_AKIK01000073.1:0-4392 GCF_000309465.1 Poinsettia branch-inducing phytoplasma str. JR1 | reverse complement strand
GATCTTGCAACTAAAATTAAAAAATTATTTTCTTTTTATTATTTGTCTTTTTTTATTATTTGTCTCTTTGATAAAAGTAAAAGCTTCACCGAATTATATTGACGAAATTTATAAACAAAGAAGAATAATTGAAGAAAACAAAGTCAAAAATGAAGAAACAATTAAAGAACCTGAAACACAAAAAGACCCTGTACCTTCTATTCATGAAAGTTTTATTAGAGTTTTTTCAAAAGAATTACAATCTTTAGGTTTGCATGTGGAATTAATTAAATCTGACACTAAAGAGAATAAAGTTAATAAACAAGAAACATCTGGACCATTTATTGATGAAATTTATAAACAAAGAAGAATAATTGAAGAAAACAAAGTCAAAAATGAAGAAACAATTAAAGAACCTGTTAAAAAAGAAGAAATTGTTGTAAAACAAGAATCATTTATTGACGAAATTTATAGAAAACAAAGAGAAGATTGCGAAATAGAAACTTCAAAACTTCAAGAAATATTTGATTATCTGCCTTGTCTTGATATTGTTTTAGAACAAAATAAGGATAAATATGAAGAATCAGAAATAAGAAAAGAATTTAATCGACTTTATAAAGAAATAAATAAGAATTCTTTAAATCAAGAAAACACAATCGAAACAATTTATAAACAAAGAAGAATAATTGAAGAAAACAAAGTCAAAAATGAAGAAACAAATGATAAACAACAAAGAAAAAAGTTTGAAGAAAAAGAAAAAAATAATTTAAAACCAATACAAATTGATTTTAAACATAATTACGGTTTAAAAAAGAATAATTATCCTTTAGAAAAATATTCAATTGATGAAACAAAAAACACAGCTAAAAGAGAACTGAATGATCTTAAACGTCCACAAATGTTTAGTCATTTTTTATCTCAAACAAATCAACAGTTTATTATAGAATTATACAATATTACCTTTAATGAAGAAATGGATTTCAAAACAATTCAAACAACATTAACTGATGATGCGTTCAAATACTTAACTTCAAAACGAGAAGAAATGCGTCAAATGATTTCCGACATTATAAGAGAAGTGAAAACACAAAATAATTTAACAGATGATGTTTTAGATAATGATTTTATTACAATATTTGGACAAAAATCTTTAGAATCATTGCAACCATTAAAGATTTCTATTTCTCTTGAGGAATACATTGATATAAATAAAAATGCAACTATTATGAGATCTAATATAATAGAAAAACAATTAAAAAAACAATTTAATGAAAATATTAAATTATTTTTGGAAAATTATCATAAACAATTACAAAATTTATTCAATATTAAAAAATTATGTATTGAAGTTGGTTTTTTAAATAGTTTAGTTGAAGATGGCACTAATACATCATATAAAACAAATTGGGCAGAGTTCAAAAACAAATTTGATAAAATAATTAAAAACAAATATTATGAAATAGATAACAAAATCAATAAAATAGATAAAACATATAAAGAACAAATGGAGTTTTTAGATAGTGATTTAAATAGAAAAAAACAGGAAATAGAAAGAAAATATGAATTAAATCCATCTTATTTTTATTCAAAAACTAAAGATGAAGAATTAGAAATTTTAAATAAAAATATTGACAGCGAAAAAGAAAAAATAAAAGATATATATTCAGATTTTACACAATTATTAGTTTATACAAAAGAAAGATTAGATTATATTAATAATTTTTTTCAAAATCAAATTGAAATTAAACCATTAAAAAAAGATTTTATATCATTTGTAGAGGGTTATTTAAAAAATATATCAAAATTGAAACAAAAACATGATTCACTTTATGATGAATTTTCGAAATATAAAAAAAATGAAGAAAATAAAAAAGAAGAATGGAAAAAAACAATAGAGAGAATTTCTTCTGATCAAGAAAATGAATATAATCAAGAATGGCGAAATAAAATAAATCAACTTCCCGATGAAGAACAAGAAAATATAGAGAAAGAAAAATATGAAAAAATAATAAAACATATTTCAGAGCGTTCAACAACAAAATTAAATGATTTTATTCAACAAGTAGATTCGACATTTAACAAATTCATCGATAAAAAAGGAAAAATTTTAAAACAAAATGAAAAAAAAGCAAATAAATTAAAAATTCGAAACGGAAATTTTATAAAAGATTATATTACGACAGATGATGCAGATAAGGTTGTTATTAAAGAAAATAAAAAAAATATTTCAAAAGATAAGGATAAAACAGTTCAAGAATTAAATTCAGAATTAAAATATTTAAATAAAAATAAATTTGATGATAAGAAATTGTATCGTTTAAAATTAAATAATGAATATAAGAAAGATTTCGAAAAATTAATTAATAATGAAAAAACATATTTAAATAATGATGTAATCCAAATTTGCGAAGAAGCAGATAAAATTGAACAAAAATTAATTAAAGACGATTCACAAAAATCTCAATTAGAACAATTTTCAAATAACATATCTTTAATTGTTTCTGGTAATAAAAATAATATGATTGATATTTTTGAGAAAATTAACAAAAGTAATTATAATTTCAAAAATATTATTAAAGAGTTACAAAAAAAAATAAATGAAATAAACAAACACGAAAAGGATTTAAGTAAATTTAATTTTCAAACACAACCATCGCTAACAAATAAAAACATAAAATCAATTGAAACATTATATGATTTAATAAAATTATTAAATAATGCATCAAATAATATAAATATTGTTGATGATGTAACAAATGTAATAAAACAAATAAAAGAAAAATTAATAAAAGAATACGAAGATGTTTTTAAAACATATGATGATCAAATACAAAAATCGCTAACAGAGAATAATGAACGATTAACTTCAATAAAAACAAATTTATCAATTTCACCATTTAATGAAGATAATTCGCAAAATATGAATGATTATTTTCAACATTATATAGACAAAATACAAACATCATTAGATAATGAATTAAATAATACAAATATTGATAATGCAAGAGTAACAAATGAAAAATTAGTTAAAAAAATAGAAGAAATACAAAATGATTTAAAAAAACAATATAATGATGTTCATGATAACTTTGACAAAAAAATAGGAATATTAAAAGGTCAAATTGAACAAATAAAAATAGACTTAGAAGAAAAATTAAATTCGGTATTTCAGCAAATAAAAGAAAAAAAAGACACATTTGAATATATTAAATATGAAATTATAAATCAATCAAAAAAATTAGAAAAAAACTTAGAAGAAAAATTAGAAAAAGAAATAATGTCCAATGTGCAAAAAAATATTGAAGAAAATATTCAAAAATTGTATAAAGAGGATTCATGGAGTTCATTAACTTATCCATTTGTACAAATAAATAGTTATGATAATATTCCAAAAAGAATAACAGCTATACATGAATCAGGACATACTTTAACTTTTTTATATCATCTTAAAAAATGTCCGCAAAATGAAGAAGAAACAGAAGAAAATATAAAAAATAAAATAAAAGATTTTATAGAGAAAGTTACAATTAAACCTGATTCAGATGAAGGATATGAAGGATGTTTTTTTCATTTTCCATATGGTGATAACATAAGTAATATTCAAGTTAATTTAGCAGGTTTAGTTGCAGAATGTTTTATAGAAAATCATTCGATTAAAGATAAAACTGAATTCTATTCAGATTTTAATCATGCAAGAGTTAATTTAGAATCAATAATAGAAAAACAATCGGACAATCAACAATTCAGAAAACATATTGCTGAAGTAGAAAAGATTATTTTCCAAAATAGAAACGTTTTAATACAGTTGTGTAACGAATTATTAGAAAAAGAAACATTATCTTCAGAAAAAGATTTAGATTTTTTTACAACATTATATACAAACATCAAATAATTTATTAGACAAAAATAAAAAAAGCTAAAAAAGGACAAAACCAAGATTAACAAATTTAATAAATATACGACATTATTGAGTCAATCTAATTATTATCAGATAACCTTAATTAAAAATATTTATTGCGCTCTAAAAGTTAAGGCAACTTTTTTACTTTTTAAAAATTCTTTAAGACTAACTTTTAAGTTAGTCTTTTTTTTCTTTTATGGAGTCCACTGCAACAGATTGTTTGGGCTCCTATTCAAAAAAATAAAATAAACTATACTAATCCTTACATTAATATATATAGTGAATTTTTCAAAAAAGTAGCACTTTTTTGAAATTTTATTCAACTTTTATTTACTTTGGTTTTGACTGATGCAAATAATAAGACATCTTTGGCGCCCAGACCTTTGTTGTAGTTTATTTGGTTTAATTTGCCATATTTATCTTTTTTGTTTGAATTGAGTTGATGTAATTGTAAGATGTCTAATTTGTGAAGATTAATTTTGTCGATTAATTTTTTGATGGCGTTTTTAGAT
>NZ_AKIK01000074.1:0-3006 GCF_000309465.1 Poinsettia branch-inducing phytoplasma str. JR1 | reverse complement strand
CCCAACCCGAACCTTCCAACCTAGCTATCTTCATCAAAAACCGTCATCCTTTCGACCGTTGGAATAAAGATGGCAAAACTTATGACCGTACCACTCTAAATGGTTTCGAATCCGTGCACTTTGATATAAAAGACGGTAGTTATTTGCGTAATAATATTACGTTTGAAAAACAACTAAACGAAGGCCCAGGTGGTAACTACTTAATCCTAAAATACAAAGGCCCTAAACATTTCTTAAACGAAGACAAAGACTATTACCTTGGTGATGCTTTCGTTCACAATGAAAACTTCAAATTAACCGATTTTCACCTCCACTTCAACCCTATCCGTAAAACTTTATCAATCTTTAAAGATAAATATAATGTAATTAATCCCAATATCCAATAAATAACAACTTATATCAACTTAAGACTCTAATATTGATTAGAGTCTTTTTTTATATCAAATTAAAGAAAGAGAGAAAAACTATGAATAAAAAAAATAACAAAAAAAATACAAAAAAATCAACGGGAAAAATAATCATTACTAAAAGAAAACCGATAATCGAACCTCCTAAAATAGTTATCGAAACACAAACTAAAAAAGAAAATTGGTTCCTTAAAACCTTAAAATCAATTATAAACAAAATCTTGTTTTTATTGCCATTTATCCTAATTGGTGGGGCAATTTATTGGACACTTTTTAAATTCTTTCCTGAAGTTTTAAACCAAATCAACGCTTTTACGAGTGATGCCGCAGCTAAAACTAAATCGTTATACGATAAAGCTACTCAACCAATTCGTAATGTTATCGAGTATATTTATAATAAAATAACAGGAAACGATAAAGATCCTAATCATAACTCCTTCTCCCCAAAATAAATTAGGTTATTATCTCGCGACCACTTTAAGCGTCATCGGGATTTACCTTGGCTTAGGCAAAATCGGTAATTGGTTTAAAAGCGGCAAGAAAAAAACCATCAAAAAAGGAACTAAAACTATCATTCAAAAGAAAGCTACTTCTAAATTAGCTAATTTAGTAGGTAAAATGTTAAGAATTGGTAGTAAAGCTTTATTTTGGGTTTCTTTAGCTTCGACCGCTATGGAGCTTTACCAATTTTATCAAAGCGAAACTAAAAATACTCATTCACCCCAACCATTAACTAATAAAATAGAAAATCCCTCAACCCCAATCATCCAAACACCATCTATTCAACAACCATTGAATCCAACCATTATTGAAAATGAAGAATCAACTTTAACTAATAATAATGAAAATAAAATCACAGAAACAAAAGAAGAAACTAACAACACTGAAGATACAAATATCAACGAAAGTGAAAACCATAATCTCAATCCCTGATCAAGGTTCAGTTGATAAAACAACAACTGAACCTAAACAAATCTATGAAGAACAACGTCACCACACACAACACCTTGGCGAGGAATTAAAAGAAACTAGCAAAACAACTGAAACTCACCAACAAACTCCTGAAGAATTACTCAAAGCCAAAAACTTATTAGAAATCCAACTCCAACAAGAAAAAATTAATAGTCTAAATATAGAAACTCAAAAAGAAACTTTAGAACACAATCTAATCGAAAAACAACAAGAATTAGAAAATAATAAAACTCTATCTGAACAAGAAAAACAAGACCTTAAAAAAGAAATCAATCAACAAACAGATAAAATTCGTTCTAAAGAAAACGAAATCTTCAACCAAGATCAAAAGATTAATCAACTAGAAACTGATCTGCACCAAGAAAAAACTCTCAACACGGAAAAGACCCAACAAATTAATCAATTAATCGAACAAATTAACGAACAACATCAAAATATGGAAAATCTCCAAAACCAACTCCAAGAACAAAAATCCTTAATCGAAACTAAAAACCAAGAATTAATAACTAATCAAGCTCTATCCGCACAAGAAAAACAAACCCTCCAAGATGAAATTAACCAATTAAACACTGAATTTCAACAAAAAGAAAAGGAATATCAAACGATCATCACTCAAAAAGACCAAGAAATAAGTCAATTAAACCAAATCATTAACCAACAAGCAGAAGAAATTAACCGTTTAAGTGATGAATTAGAAAAACAAATCGATAAATGGGTACAACAAGGCCTACATATTCAAGCTTTAGAAGGAACCATTAAAACCTTAGAATCAGCATCAGGAAAATATCTCCAAGAAAACGCCGAACTTCGTAACGAAATCGAAACTCTCAAAGAAAAATTAAAAACCGAAAAAACCCGACATGAAGCAACTAAAAACGAGCTGAAAACACGTAATAATGAATTAACAACCAAAATCAATGAATACAACAAACTAGAAGACAAAATAGAAAATCAAAAAACCTGGAAAGGCTCCTTCCAACCTATCAAAAATAGAATAAGCAAAGACATAGATGATAAAGTCAAATCGGTAAGAACTTGGTTCCGTAAATGGTTTTAAGGTTAATTAAAAAGGTAAATATGTTAAAATACCTATATATTAAAAATTCTTTCAAAGGAATCAGTAAATATGTTCAAAATTAAAAAAATAATCAAATGGTTTTTCTTAATCATTATTTTTATCGTGGTAGCTCTTATTGGGTTTATCATCTTAACTGAAACAGAAGTCATCAAACTCCCTAAAGACCCAATTCCTACCTTTCAAGAAACTAAATCTGCTATCTTCAAAGAATGGGAAGAAACAGATAGTCGTGGCAGAACCATTCCTATGATTCAAATTAAATATACTTTCGATGGACTTAATGGCATCGGTTATTATCACCAACAATTACAGATTAATGAAACTCAAATCTCAAAATTAAAACAAAAAATCGATCAAGAAATTAAAGGTAAAAACAATCCCTTTAAAATTCTTGAATTAAAAAACGAACTCGAAAATATCGGTATGGCTACTTATGGTGAAATTTTCTTTGACAAGATTGATCATAAATATCTTAATGAAAACAAAATATCATCTGTTAATAACGATAATATATCATATCGTCTAAAAATTACCCAACCCGAACCTTCC
>NZ_AKIK01000075.1:0-2410 GCF_000309465.1 Poinsettia branch-inducing phytoplasma str. JR1 | reverse complement strand
CAAAAAGAACCAACTGATTTAGCTCCTTTTGTTAAATATCCTTTTGACCAATGGGAAGATGGGGACACCCTCGGAGGGAAATATAAAGGAACGGATTATTTCCGTGGTTTTATTGAAAAAGCAAGTGATGATAAAACTCAATCTTTCTTCGTTGGTAAAGCTAACTTATTTCACAAAAGCGCTGAACATACATTCGAATTTCATTTTAAAGGCCCTAAATATCTCTTAGAACTAGATCAAGATTGTTTTATTTATCCTGTTAATACCCCGATTTATGTTAGAAACAACGAGGATTTAATTGATACATATAAAGACAAAACCTATTATCTCTACCTCAACCCTGTGCGTAAAACTTTAAGTCTTTATACTGAGAAGTTTAACACAGGAGGAGAATATAAATATAGTGATGATTAATTAATTATTTTTTGTCCTTCAATAAGACATTAAACTGTTGAAAACTATACAAATTATTGGCGAATAATTGTATAGAAAACATTTAATTTATTTGTTTTTGAAATAAATAAAAATTATTTTACAAATATAAATTAATGTTTTTTTGAAAATTTTAACTTTAAGGCTTTGATGAGGATTTGTAATTGATTTATTTATTAAATAAATAATTAAATCTTCAAATACCAAAAAGATAAATTTTCTTAGTATGTTTGATTATCAAACTGTTGAAAAAACTTTAAAAATCATAGGTGTATATGATTTTTAAAGAAATTTATAATTGTGTGATGAATTTTGTGATGATTTTTCAAAACACTTTTGTCTCTATTTTACCTCCATCTTTTGATGGGGGTAAAATATATATATTATATACTTAAATAAATTAATTAAAAAATAAATATGAAATTAAAAAACGAAAGGATTTAAACCAATGAAAGCATGGAAACCAACTCAAAAGAATAAAAATCAAAATAAAAAAACTTCATCTCAAAATAAAAATACTACTATTAAAAAGACAACTAATCACCCTTTAAATAATAAAACACCTTTAATTATTCAAACCCAACCAACAGAAAGCAAAACAAGTTTAATCAAAAAAATAGGTAACATATTTAGTGCTTTACTGCCTATTATGATTGTTTTAGGTCTCTTATATACGGTTTTATTTATCTTTTTTCCTAATGCTTTTGCTCAGATAGGCAAATTCGGCCAAGGTATTGTGGATAAAACTAAAGACCTCGGCCAAGGTGCTATAAATAAAACTAACGAAATTATTTATTATATTTATGACGGAACTAAAGATTTGGCTAAAAATGGTCTAAATTTGTCTGATACAGCAGCTCACATTTTTGCTGTAATAGCGCCAGCTTTAGCTTTAATAGGAGTTGGTTTATTGTGTTTGGCTATTCCTGTCGTAGGCCCATTTATAGGGAAACCTTTGATATTAATGGGTGCAACATATTTTTTAAAAAATTTATTTTTTCCTCCTAACAATACTCCTCCTTCTAATAAAATCCCTCCTACTGAAATTAAAAGAATAGAGAAAGAAGACGAAACCACAAAAAAGTTCAATCCGACAGAAAGGAGTTGATAAAAGAGGAAGGAAATGAACCTCACAAGCAAATACTTACTACCACAGAACAACCAAATAAAACTCAAGAACGTTTTAAAGAAAAATGGTTGGACAATCCGCAAAATCAAGAAGAAATACAAAAATTAGTCCAAACAGAACAAGAGAAAAAACAACAGTTTGATCGTGATAAACAATTTTTAGAAACTAATCTAAAAGCTCAAGAATTAGAACTTTTAAATTTAGAAGCGGAAAACAATAATTATCAGAACTTATTAAAACAAAAAGAACAAGTTTTAGAAGCAAATAAGACCTTATCAGAACAAGAAAAAAACGCTTTAAACGAAGAAATAACAGCATTAAAAAATAATTTATCTCACAATACAGAACAATTAACTTTAAAAAATAAAACTATTGTTGATAATCAGCAAAAAATAACTACTTTAGAAGAACAGCTAAAACAACAAACCCAAGATTTAGAAAAATTAAGACAAGAAATTGAACAAAAAGAAAATATTATTCAAACGAAAGAACAAAATCTAGTCCATAATCAACAATTATCAACCCAAGAAAAAGTTCTTTTACAAACTGAAATTGACACTTTAAAACAAAATTTACAAACAAATAAAATTAATTTTGAAGCTCAACTAGTATTGAAAGATGAAGAAATAAACCGTTTGAATAAAGATAAACACTTGTTAGAAGAGAAATTAGATCAAACCCAAGAAGAACAAAATAATTTAAGAGCTCAACACGAAAAAACTTTAGCTGACATTAAAACACAAATTGAAAAATATCAACAACAAATTCAAGAATTAGAAACAGAAACTAATAATTTAAAACTCCAAATGGAACAAAATCAACATCAAAACGAAGAATGGAAAAAGATTT
>NZ_AKIK01000076.1:0-779 GCF_000309465.1 Poinsettia branch-inducing phytoplasma str. JR1 | reverse complement strand
AGTTGTTGGAACAGTTTTTCTTGGGTATAGGTGTGTTTTAGATTGTCTAAGAAATCAAGGTTATTTTCCTTACTAAAATCATTATTTAAAAAAGATAAGAATTCTTTAGTAAAATTATCTTTTGGAAAATTAGTTTGAAGATAGGTGAGTAATTCTTTGATTATCTCAGTTTGAGATTTTATTTTATCCCAAGGATGAGTTGTTTGTTTTTCTAAAAATAAATATTTTAAAGCTGTAAATATTTTTGCATTTAGGGGGTTAAGTAGATTTTTGGGGTTGATTATTTGACAGTAAAGATTTAACTTTTTCCATTGGCCTTGTTCGATATAATTTATTAGTTGTTGTAACGCTTTTTGTTCGTTGGTTAACATTTTATATTAACTCCTTTTTTATTTTTTAATGATGTTGATGTTAGAAAAAGGGATGAATTTGGTGATAAGTAAATTTTGTAAAAAATCGTTAGCTGAAACTGAAAAAACATTAATTACTTGATTAATGCCTTGGACTTTTCCTTGCTTGATTTTATGATTTAATCTTTGAGTTTCTGTTTCATTGTTGGTTAATAAATAGAATTCAAAACGAGTATCTAATTTTTTGAGTTGTTGGGCCTCTATCATAGCTTGTTTATAGCGGTCACGGAGACAAGTTTTGAAATTGAAAGCAATTATTCGTTTATTTTTAGTAAATAAAACTAAATCAAATTTAATGTCTGGGATAAAAAATAAATTTACTTGAAAGTATAAATTAGTGATGCCTTTATTTTGAAAATATAATAAAAT
>NZ_AKIK01000077.1:0-1014 GCF_000309465.1 Poinsettia branch-inducing phytoplasma str. JR1 | reverse complement strand
AAATAATTGATATTATGATGATTATGATTAAATTAGTTGAATTTTTATTTGATTTCTTTTTGATAGTCATCTTAGTTCCTTTCTACAAAAAAAGACCAATTAGTGATTGGTCTTTTAATGGTTTATTAAGCATGTTGAGCGATTTTAGTTTCAACAGTTTGAGTGCCGCCGCCAAAGCTGTTGCCATCTTTGTCAACTAATTCGTAATCACAAATTAATGTTAATTGAGGGTTTTTAGTATTAATAATTTCTTTTTGTTCAAGATTGATGCGAACTTGAAGCGCTCCTTTGCCGTCTTTTAATATCATTTGTGGGCGTTTAGTATCATCGTAAGTTGAGTTGTTAACTTTAACTTCGTGTGGGAAAAAGTTTGATGGATTGTTAAAAGTGTTATGGGTGTCATATGTAATTTTTAATTTTAAATATAACGGGGTATCGATATCCATTCCGTTATCGTTTAAAATTGCTTCATGATCAAATGAAACCGTGTGAGCGTATTTTGTAGGATTTAAATTTGGAAGGGGAAGAGGTATAATGGCTTTATCTTCGTTATTTCCGCCAGTTCTTACCACGTCAAATAAAGGAATTTCGGTCGCTATTTTGATTTGTTCCTTTTTTTGTTTAAAAAAGTAATTAGCGATAGCGTAAATAGATGCAGCTACGAAAAAGAGTGCGATAATAGCCGCGATTATTGTTAAAAGTGTGTTTTTGTTTTTGTTGTTTGTGTTCATATTATTTGCTTCCTCCTGGGATGATTGATTTAATTAAGTTTAAAATATTGTCGATTCCTTGCGTTAACCAAGGAATTTTATTGTCTTAGTAAATAATAATGACTTGTAAAATAAAATGTAAAATGATCGTTATGTAAGCGATTTTTTTTAAGAAATTTAGTTTTTTCGTTGGCGCAATATTGATATTTTCTTGTTTTGGATTGGGAATTGTTTCAATTTTTTGATTTTTATTTGTTTCGTTAGCATTGAGGTTTGTTTTTTTCTTAATTTTTTTATTCATATT
>NZ_AKIK01000078.1:0-460 GCF_000309465.1 Poinsettia branch-inducing phytoplasma str. JR1 | reverse complement strand
TCATCTAAGAGTCCATTTTGGTTTGGTTTATGTTGCAAAATAATTTTATGTTTTCGTTTAAGTTTCACATTTTGTTTTATAAAAAAATATATTTGGGAAGTTATTGTCATTATCAAAATCAAGAAAGGAGAATAAGAACAGTGGCTCAAGAACAAGAAGTTGTTAAAATTCTTTTAAAAACTTACGATCATCATTTGATAGATCAAGCAGCAAAAAAAATTATCACTAGTATTTCCAAAACAGGAGCTCAGATAAAAGGTCCAATACCTCTTCCAACTAAAAACGAGGTTTTTACTGTTTTACGTTCACCTTTTGTAAATAAAGATAGTAGAGAACAATTTGGTCGTTCTACTCACAAACGTTTAATTCAAATTATTAATCCGAATGCTAAAACAATCGATGCTTTAATGCACATTAATTTACCATATTCAGTAAATATTTATTTAAAAAAATAAATAAA
>NZ_AKIK01000079.1:0-738 GCF_000309465.1 Poinsettia branch-inducing phytoplasma str. JR1 | reverse complement strand
AAAAAAGAAACAGTCCAGTCGATGCTAAAGAAGAGGAAATTAAACAACAAAAAACGGCTTTAGAAGTAGAACAACAAAAACAAACCAACTTGGAAAAGGCTTTAGAAACTATTAAACAAGAAAAAGCCCAACTGGAAGAACAATTAAAAGACGAAAAAGCGGCTTTAGAAAAGAAAAACACCCTTTTAACTCTTGATAAAGAACAACTAGAAAAAGATATTGCAGCAATTAAAAAGAATTTAGATGATAACAACATTCTTATTGATAATAAAAACCAAAGAATCCATCAAAACGAAGCACAAATGAAAACTTTAGACGCTAAATTAAACCAAAAAGAAGAAGATTTGCAAAAATTACAACAAGATATTCACGCTAAAGAAAACGCTTTAATAGAAAAAGAAAACGCTTTAAATTCTGAAAAACAATTATCTACTAGAGAGAAAGAATTGTTAAACCGAGAAATGGAACAATTAAAAACTCAAATCGCTACTGATAAAATTAATTTTGAAGTCCAAATGAAGTTAAAAGATGAACATATTCAAGCTTTAAAATCTAATGAAGAAAAATTAAAAGAACAATTAAAAAATAAAAAAGAAGAAACTAATAATTTAAGAACTCAATATGAAAAAACTTTAGCTGACATTAAAACACAAATTGAAAAATATCAACAACAAATTCAAGAATTAGAAGCAGAAACTAATAATTTAAAACTCCAAATGGAACAAAATCAACATCAAA
>NZ_AKIK01000080.1:0-1075 GCF_000309465.1 Poinsettia branch-inducing phytoplasma str. JR1 | reverse complement strand
ACAAAAAATATTTTTATTAACTTTAGATAATTGTGCTAATTGTGATCAATTAAAAAACATCTTATACAAAGTATATCCACAATATTTAAAACACATTCAAATTATTAATAGACCACAGATGCTTCATTCTGAAACATTTAATCAACTAGTGAGTAAATATAATATTAAAAAAGTACCAGCTTTAATTAACAATAAAACAGGCGCTATTTTAAAGGAAGTAAGGCTGGATATGATAGATGCTTTCTTAAAAAAGAATATTTCTTTACCAAACGAGGAGCTTTAAAAAAATAATTAAATAAAAATTCAATAAAAGGAGATTTACATGTCTAAAAAATTGAAAAAATTAATAGATGTTAGTACACTTCAAGAATTAATAGATGCTGGATGTGCACCTATGATATCAACAGATGTTGGATATACAATTGATGAATTAAAAGATATTGGTTATACAGCAGAAGAATTATCTTATGGTGGATTTACAGCTAAGGAATTAAAAGAAGCTGGATTTACAGCTAAAGAATTAAGAACCGCTGGATATACAGCCGAAGATTTAAAAGTAGCTGGATATACAGTATTAGAATTATTCGTAGCTGAATATACGGCTAAGGAATTAACAGATGTTGGTTTTACAATTAAAGAATTAAAAACCGATGGATATTTTAAATTAAAGAATAAGAATAATTAAGCAAGATTAGTTATTCTTGTTTAAATCATTTAACCAAAATTGTTCTTACCCATAAAGAAGGGGTAAAATTTCTTAGAACTCCTTTTTTACCCCTTCTTTATGGGTAAGAAAATCATCATCAAGAAAGGAAAAACAAAAAAAATGTTGAAACAAATAAAAAACAATCAAAAAGTATTATTCAAGTTTTTTGGTTTTATTGTGTTACTGATTGTTATAGGTATAATTATTTTTTTATACATTAAACAAGATTTTGATGACACTAAAGCGGTACTTCAACAAGATTTTGAAAAAGTTGACAATTCCGCCGATAAACTTCATTCTAATTTAGATGACACTAAAGTGGAATTTAAACAAAATTTTGATAAAGTTAATTCAAGCTTTTGTAATAGT
>NZ_AKIK01000081.1:0-1537 GCF_000309465.1 Poinsettia branch-inducing phytoplasma str. JR1 | reverse complement strand
TATGTGTTTTCTTTTGGCCTTCGTTATTGGTATATTTTTGGATGGATAATGTTCCTTCGAGATAAATTTTAGATCCTTTATGTAAGTATTTATGAAAATTTTCCGCTTGGGTTCTAAAAACCACACAAGGAATATATTGAACTTTGTCTTTGGTTTGATTAACCGCTAATTGGAAATCTATTTTAGGGATTTGTTCGTTGTTACTTTGAATATATTCTTTTTTAAGGTCATGTGTAATTCGACCGATTAATTGAATTTTGTTTAACATAATTTTATTCTCCTTTTTTAATTTTTTTTTAATGTTGATGATGTTGTGTTTATTTGGGAAAGTTGTTTTTTGTATTGAGTTTAAATTTTACACTAAGTAATAGTTTTAACCAAAGATAATAGAAACAAACCATGCAAGCAAAATATTAAAAGATAGAAAATATTTTCAAGTGCAAATCCAGCATCTATTAAATCTTTAAGCGTATATCCAACATCTTTTAATTCTTTAAGTGTAAATCCGCCATAAAATAATTCTTCTGCTGTATAATCAATATCTTTTAATTCTTCAATTGTATACCCAACATCAAATAATTCCATAGGTGCACATCCAGCATGTTTTAATTCTTGAAGTGTACATCCAACATCTATTAATTCTTGAAGTGTATATCTAGCATCTTTTAATTTTTTAGACATTTTTTAAATCTCCTTTTATTTAAATAGAACAACAACTTTATTCGCTTATCGCCTACTTTTTGTGGTTTTTATAATTCTCTATCTATATATCAGCATTTACTAATTCTTCAATTGTATACCCAGCATATCTTAATTCAAAAGCTGTAAAATCAGCATCTATTAATTCTTTGGCCGTAAATCCAGTGTCTTTTAATTCTCTAACTGTAAAACCAATAGCTTTTAATTTTTTAGCCTTATATCCAGCGGCTTTGAATTCTTTAATTGTAAATCCAGTTTTTAATTCTCTAACTGTATATCCAGCATCTAATAATTCATCAGTTATATATCCAGCAGTTTTTAATTCTTTAATTGTAAATCCAACATCAAATAATTCACCAGCTGCAAATCCATTTTCTTTTAATTCTTTAGCTGTAAATCTAGACATTTTAAATCTCCTTTTATTTAATTTTTATTTAAATAGAAAAACAATTTTATTCACTTATCACCTACTCTTTCTAGTTTCATATCATTTATTTTTTCAATTTATTGATGGCGATGTTTTTAAGAGTTTCTACTTGTCTTAAAGTTAAATTAAATTTTTGGGCGATTTCTTGATTGGAATAACTTGGTTGATAAGTTTCATTAATATTTCCTAAAGGAATGCCAAAACTTAATCTAATGACGTTAAACTCTTTTTTATTTAATTTAGTTTTTAGTTTATTTAAAAATAGTTCATGATTTGCTTGTTTTAACCATATTTGATGAGGGTTAAGTATTTTATCCCAATTAGGTTGTTTGTATTTTTCTTCTTTAAAACTGATATTGTTTGGTTTGGTTGTTTTTTGTGGGATTGAAGGGGAATGGCTTTTTCTTATTA
>NZ_AKIK01000082.1:0-1453 GCF_000309465.1 Poinsettia branch-inducing phytoplasma str. JR1 | reverse complement strand
ACAGCTAAGGAATTAAAAGATGATTTTTTGTATGAAGCTAAGGAATTAAAAGATGCGGGATTTACAGCAAAAGAATTGAGAGATGGTGGATATAACGCCGATAATTTAAGAGCTGCTGGATTTACAGCAAAAGAATTATTAGATGTCGGATATACAATTAGTGAATTGAGATATGCTTTGTATAAAGCTAAGGAATTATTAGATGTCGGGTGTACACTTAAACAATTATCAGATAATGATTATTTACCATTCAATTTCTATGAACTTGGATATACAAAAGAAGATTTAAAAGCTGCTGGAATAAAAACTTAAACAACTAAAACTGAACGTAAAATAATGTATTTTAACATATAAAGTATTATAAGATTAAAGATGCAATTTTCTTTTAGATCTGTGTTTGCTGATTCCGCTTTGTTTATCCTCACAAAATAGTAAACCTTTCTTTTTAGAGAGCTTGGTAGCTTCATCCGTTTGTCAATCCTCACACCGTTAAATAAAGTTTTCTTTTGTTTTGAACGTATAAAAATGAGTTTTTTTTAACGAAATTTTTATATGTGAAAAACAAAAAAGAAAACTTTATAGTGTGTGTAGGATTGACAAATACGGATAAATGAAGCTACCAAGCGACCTTATACATGTTAATATTGAATTTTTTACAAATATAAATTAAAGGAGTATGAAAATGTTATTAAATTTAAACAATTATACTATGAATAAAAAAGATGTTAAATTATCTTTTCATGCTCAAAAAACG
Source organism: Poinsettia branch-inducing phytoplasma str. JR1 (assembly GCF_000309465.1). NCBI lineage: Bacteria > Bacillati > Mycoplasmatota > Mollicutes > Acholeplasmatales > Acholeplasmataceae > Candidatus Phytoplasma > Poinsettia branch-inducing phytoplasma. Next base: position 699 of record NZ_AKIK01000082.1, on the reverse strand, counting down.
TTTGATTTAATTAATGAAAAATTTATTAATAATAAATTTTTGAGTAGTTTTGAAAGAGAACAAATTGTCAAACATTATGAGAATAATTTATTTTTTTTCAAAACTACTGATTATGGTACAGGTTGTTTTTCTAAATTTTTTAGTTTACATTTATATCGTCTTTTATCAGGTATGCAAGAAAATAGAGTTAAAAATTTATGCGAAACAAAAGCGGCTTTTATTAATTATGAATTAAATTTAATAAAGGGAATTAATAAAATAACTACTTATTATGATCATGATTTAAGTAAATATGTTAATAATATTGCTAATGATCAGCTTGTTTTATTATATTCTCAAGCAAAAAAGCAATTCCAAATGAGAAATAAACAAGAAATATTGATTTTTTTAGAAAAAACATATTTAGACAAAAATATTATTTTGCCTAAAAATGCTTTAAAACAGTTATTAAATGATGATAAAAAATTACAAAGATTTTATGAAAATACTTGTTTTATCATTAATAATGATAAAAATAACAATTCTTTTTTAAACCCTTCCCTTAATTTAGAAAGCAAAATAGAAGATATTAAAAGAAATCTAAAACAATCTAAAACAAATGCTCGTTTTAAAGCTATTTATAATTTTGCTGATGAACAAAAGATTAGTTGGTTAACGCTTACTTTACCGCATCATAATGCTAACGGTTCTTTATCAAAA
>NZ_AKIK01000083.1:0-608 GCF_000309465.1 Poinsettia branch-inducing phytoplasma str. JR1 | reverse complement strand
AAAAAACCACCTCTTACGGATTTAAATTTATTACAAAATAATTTTTATGCTTCTGGACCTTATGAGAAATTATGTACTGATATTACTACTTTAATCTATGGTCCTCAATACGGAAAAAAACTTTACTTATCCGCGATTATGGATTTATATAACCGCGAAATTATTGCTTATACTATAGCTGATAAACAAGACCTGTCTTTGGTTATGCACAGTTTCGAACAGTTAAAACCGCTTCAAAAACCATGTCTATTTCATTCTGACCAAGGCAGCCAATATACTGCTAAAAGATTTAAAACTATTTTAAAACAAAAAGGTTATCAACAAAGTTTCTCCGATGTCGGTATTCCTTCTCAAAACGCTTGTATTGAGTCTTTTTGGGCTAATTTAAAAGGAGAAAAACTTTATTTAAGTAATTTAGAAAACACGAATACTAAACAGATGATGAAAATGGTGCATGAATACATTATTTTTTATAATCAAAAAAGAATGATACAAACTTTAAACTATGCTGCCCCGCAATTATTAAGCAAACCATTAAATAATCAACAAAGTCAACAAATTTAAATTTATAACTTTTATCAATTCCCTTCTTTTTTTTAAAAAGGAAG
>NZ_AKIK01000084.1:0-1238 GCF_000309465.1 Poinsettia branch-inducing phytoplasma str. JR1 | reverse complement strand
AAAATTAATAATACAGAAATATTATAACAAATGCATTAAATTTTGTTTAAAAAAAGTTAATTTTAAATATAATCAATGGCGGCTCCGGACAGAATCGAACTGCCGACACGAGGCTCTTCAGGCCACTGCTCTACCAACTGAGCTACAGAGCCAAATATTATTTATTTGGCGGTCCGGACGGGGATCGAACCCGCGATCTCCTGCGTGACAGGCAAGCATGTTAACCACTACACCACCGGACCTTTTTGTGTTTTTTTGGTTGCGGGAGTAGGATTTGAACCTACGACCTTCGGATTATGAGCCCGACGAGCTACCAAACTGCTCTATCCCGCGATCTCAACTTAAATCATAAAAATTATAACATAAGTTATTGGAAAATATTTATAAAAAATTATTTTTAAATATTGGCGGAGGAAGAGGGATTCGAACCCCCGCGCCCTTTCAGACCTTCCAGTTTTCAAGACTGGCCCCTTCAACCGGACTTGGGTATTCCTCCAAAATTTAATTATAACAAAATTTTAATTAAATTTATGGTGGACCCGGTAGGATTCGAACCTACGACCAACCGGTTATGAGCCGGTGGCTCTGACCAACTGAGCTACAGGTCCATACGATGGTGGCGGCAGAGGGACTCGAACCCTCGACCTCAGGGGTATGAACCATGTGCTCTAGCCAGCTGAGCTACACCGCCTTTGTTTAAATTTTGTTTTTTTAATTTTTGAAATTATTAATATTAATGTTGGTGGAGCTTAGCGGATTCGAACCGCTGACCTCCTGTGTGCAAGACAGGCGCTCTACCAACTGAGCTAAAACCCCTTTTTTAATGGTACCTGAAGCCGGACTTGAACCGGCACGGCTCTAAAAACCATGGGATTTTAAGTCCCACGTGTCTACCTATTCCACCATTCAGGCAAATAAGCCAAATTAAGTTTTCGTTTATATTTGTCTAAAAATTAATAAAATGGTGACCCGTAAAGGACTCGAACCTTTGACACCTTGATTAAAAGTCAAGTGCTCTACCAACTGAGCTAACGGGCCGCCTAATGGTGCCAAAAACAGGAATCGAACCCGCAACCTACTGATTACAAGTCAGTTGCTCTACCTATTGAGCTATTTTGGCTTTAAAATTGTGATTGTAAAAATTGGTAGAGGATGAGGGACTTGAACCCCCGACATTCTGCTTGTAAGGCAGACGCTCTCCCAACTGAGCTAATCCTCTTTTTAAAAGTAATTTTTCA
>NZ_AKIK01000085.1:0-984 GCF_000309465.1 Poinsettia branch-inducing phytoplasma str. JR1 | reverse complement strand
TATCATATTCGTAAATATTACCATCTAAATCAATCTTTTTTACTAATTTATGAGTAAATAAATTATAATATTCTATTTCACCATTATTTCTTTTTAATTCATAAGGAGCGCTTTTTAAATGGTCATTTTCTTGTTTTAATTTTATATTTTCTTCTTTTATATCATTATTTAATTTTTTTGCCTCCTCATTAATATTTACATCTAAAACTTTTCTTCTTTCTTCGGTTTCTAAATGATATTGATAAGCCATACTACCAATCCACAAAACAAAAAATAATAATGTTGCAGTAATAATAAGAAAAGGAACTATTCTCCAATGTCTACCTTTCCATTCAAATGTACTCATAATTAAATTCTCCTATCTAATTTTTAAATAATGTAAAATTTATTTTTTTTAAATCTCAATTTTAGCATCTTTTAATTCTTGAACTGTATATTTAGCAAATTTAAATTTTAAATCCCCAATTGTATATCCGCCATTTAATAATTCCTTATCTGTAAATCCGGCAGCTGTTAATTCTTGAATTATATATCCGGCATATCTTAATTTATAAACTGACCATCCTGCATCTTTTAATTGTTTTAATTGTTTAATTCTTTTTATTTTTTCTGAAATTTCAACCAGTTCTGGTGGTCTAATAGGTTCTGGTGGTTTAATAGGTTCTACGCCTTTCATAGGCATTATAACTTCAATAGGTCCTATAATTTTAATAGGTTCTGGAACTTTAATAGATTCAACTTTAACAGGTTTTTTTAAAAAAACCAAAAACAATAATGTTGCAGTAGCAATAATAATAAAAGGAATTATTATTAAATATTTTTCTTTCCATTTAAAAGATCTCATCATTAAATTTTTACTATCATAAACCCATAAAAATATAAAATTCATGAAAAAAGAAAAAATAAAACCTAATATTATTATAACTTTTTTTAATAATAATAACCAAATGTTTAAAACAATAGCGATAATATCTAAAATTCTCA
>NZ_AKIK01000086.1:0-900 GCF_000309465.1 Poinsettia branch-inducing phytoplasma str. JR1 | reverse complement strand
AGCAGTTCCATTTTTTCCCAAAAATATAAAGGAATTGCTCCTCAATTAGTAAAAGATTTATTTGAATACGCTCGCGAAGAAGCTGAAGAACACAACGGAGCTATTATTTTCTTAGATGAATGTGAAACCATCTTTACTGATTTAAGTGGGTTAGAAGCTGGTTCAGAAGTCGCCAATGTCGTTAACCAATTTAAAACCGAAATGACATCTGTTGACAATAACCCTCAAAAACCTATCTTTATTATAGGCGCAACAAACCACATCGACCAAATTGATGAAGCTATCAAATCAAGATTCACTTATAATATCGAAGTTAAACCAGGTAATAAAGAAGAAAGAAAAGCCTTCTTAGAATTCTTAATTAACAAAAGAAAAAATCCTTACAGTGAAGAAACCAAACAATATTTATATGAAGTAATTAATGAAGCTTTAGAAAGATTACCAGTTAATCCAGTTAATCAAGAATTTAAAAAAGCCAACCGTACTTTAGAAAACCTCTTAAAAACAACAGTAACAATCTTCGCTAAAAACCGAGGAACTGGCGAAACTAGAAGAAAAGAAATCAACCAAGAAGACTTAAAACAAGCTTATAAAATGATCATTTCTCAAGATGATGCCATCTTAAACACTATCGAACAAGAAATCAAAGAGAAAGGAGGTAAATAATTATGTTATCGCCATTAGACCTAATTAAAACTTATCTAACCTTTAAATCTTATTTCCCTTGGTTTTTAATGGCTGCCGCCATCTTCGGCATTTTCTTTTTCTTTAAAAACAAACTTTCTGCCACTCAAACACACAACACAACAACATGGAAAGGCTATTTAATTTCCTTTTTAATTATCCTCGGACTTTTAAGCTTCATTTACTTATGCTTCTTTAAAAAACAAAAGAACCATC
>NZ_AKIK01000087.1:0-470 GCF_000309465.1 Poinsettia branch-inducing phytoplasma str. JR1 | reverse complement strand
AAAATTTATAGATGCTGGTATTACAGATCAGAGATTAAAAATTGTCGGTTTTACGGCCAAAGATTTTAAAAATTCTGGATTGACGGCTTTTGCATTAAAAAATGTTGATTATTCTATTAAAGAATTAAGAGAAGCTGGATATACATTAAAAGAATTATTAGATGCTGGTTTTATATATACTCAATTAATATCTGGCGGATTTACAGATAAAGATTTTAGAGATCTTGGATTTACAGTTTAAAAAAATAAATAAAAATTTTTTTAAGTTGGTTGTTAAATAAACACTTAAACAACTAAAACTGAACGTAAAATAATGTATTTTAACATATAAAGCTAAGCGCCCTTTACTCTCGCGTGAATTTTTAAAATTTGAAATAATTAATTACAATCGTAACGCATCTACTAAACCTTTTCTTTAAATTTTTTTTTAAAGAAAAGGTTTAGAGAGAGCTTAATGAGAGCTCGCGCAG
>NZ_AKIK01000088.1:0-1201 GCF_000309465.1 Poinsettia branch-inducing phytoplasma str. JR1 | reverse complement strand
AACTCCAACAATAAAATCAGAAATCAGAGAATTAATAAGACAAAGCCATTCACCTTCCGTTCCTCAAAAGACTCATAAATCTAATAACACTTCTTTTCAAGAAGAAAAACATACATGGCATTATAAAATCCTTAACCCTCATCAATTATGGTTAAAACAAGTAAATCATGAACTCTTATTAAAGAAACTAAAAACTAAATTAAGCAAAAAGGAGTTTAATGTCATTATATTAAGTTTTGGAGTTCCTTTAGGAAATATCAACGAAGATTATCAACCGAGTTATTCCAATCAAAAAATCGCCCAAAAACTTAATTTAACTTTAAGACAAGTAAAAGCTCTTAAAAATATAGCAATCAATAAATTGAAAAAATAAATTATATGAAACTAGAAAATATTTTCTATCTTTTAATATTTTTCTTGCATGGTTTGTTTCTATTATCTTTGGTTGAGACTATTACTTAATGTAAAATTTAAACTCAATATAAATACAAAGAAAAATAACTTTACCAAATAACCACAACATCATCAACATTAAAAATAATCAAAATAAGGAGAAAAAAATTATGTTAAACAAAGTTCAATTAATCGGTCGAATTACACATGACCTTAAAAAAGAATATATTCAAAGTAACAACGAACAAGTCCCTAAAATAGATTTTCAATTAGCGGTTAACCAAACTAAAGACAAAGTTCAATATATTCCTTGTGTAGTTTTTCGTAATCAAGCTGAAAACATGAGTACATATTTACACAAAGGATCTAAAATTTATCTCGAAGGAATATTATCTGTCCAAAAATACACCAACAACGAAGGTCAAAAGAAAACAAATACCAAAGTAATCGTTAATAATGTCATCTTTTTAGATAATAAACCTCAAACTGATAATTTGCCATTTTAAAACAACATATTATTATATCTTAATTTTGGGATATGATAATTGAAATTTTTAAATGAAATAACATATATTATCTCCTTTCATTAAGCGGTTCACACCTTTCCAAGGACATCAAACTGACCTAAATCAAGTCATAAAACTGATTTTTATTTTAATCATGAAATCACATTTTTTTGGGTAAAAAAATAGAGCCTCTCGGCGGAGGCTCTATTTCTATAATAACGGTATCTTTTTTTACCATTATTTTTATTTTAAAATAAAAGAACAAATATAAAAGAACATTAATATTAAATATCTTAACTTTT
>NZ_AKIK01000089.1:0-257 GCF_000309465.1 Poinsettia branch-inducing phytoplasma str. JR1 | reverse complement strand
TAATTATTTACCTCCTTTCGCTTTAATTTCTTGTTCGATAGTGTTTAAAATGGTGTCATCTTGTGAGATTATCATTTTGTAAGCTTGTTTTAAATCTTCTTGATTGATTTCGTTTCTTCGTGTTTCTCCTTGGCCTCGGTTTTTGGCGAAGGTTGCTACTGTTGTTTTTAAAAGGTTTTCTAGAGTACGGTTGGCTTTTTTAAATTCTTGATTAACTGGTAATCTTTCTAAAGCTTCATTAATTACTTCATATAAAT
>NZ_AKIK01000090.1:0-257 GCF_000309465.1 Poinsettia branch-inducing phytoplasma str. JR1 | reverse complement strand
ATTATTTAAAATTGTTTTAAGAATTTTAGATATTATGGTTATTGTTTTAAACATTTGGTTATTGTTATTAAAAAAAGTTATAATGATATTAGGTTTTGTTTGTTCTTTTTTAATGAGTGTTACATATTTATGTGCTTATGAAAATAAAGAATGAATGAATTTTAAATTATTTAAAAATTGGATAGGAGAAATTTAATTATGGGTACTTTCGAATGGAAAGGTAGACATTGGAGAATAGTGCCTTTTCTTATTATTAC
>NZ_AKIK01000091.1:0-230 GCF_000309465.1 Poinsettia branch-inducing phytoplasma str. JR1 | reverse complement strand
TTAGCTGTATATCCAGCATTTTTTAATTCTTGAAATGTAAATGTATATCCCTCATCTTTTAATTGTTTAGCTGTATATCCCTTATCTTTTAATTCTTTAGCTGTGAATTTCATTCCAACTTCTGCTAATGTTTTTACTTCTGAAACTGTATACCCAGCATCTAATATTTGTTTCAATTTAAAACCACTTTCTTCTAATTGGACCGCTGTAACCCCTAATTTTTTAAAATC
>NZ_AKIK01000092.1:0-247 GCF_000309465.1 Poinsettia branch-inducing phytoplasma str. JR1 | reverse complement strand
TCAAAATTTACAAGTTTTTAAAAATAATGCAAAAATTAAATTAGAAATAAATGAATGTCAATTGAAACAAAGTGTTTGTAAAGAAGATAGTTCTTCTATTATTTCTAAATATGTTACTAAATTTTCTGAATATGTCGGCAATGATAAAGAAATTAAAAAAATGATTTTACAAAAGAAAAATTATTTAACAGGTAAACGTCTATTTCAATTTTCTAAAAGTTGTCAAAAATTACCTATTACTAAAACT
>NZ_AKIK01000093.1:0-330 GCF_000309465.1 Poinsettia branch-inducing phytoplasma str. JR1 | reverse complement strand
ATTTTTCTGGATAATAAAAAAACTGCTTTTTTTCGGCGGTTTTTTTATTTTGATCTTTTGATGGAACGTTGATCGATTTAGCCTTTCTTGTTCGAACTAATAAAAAATTTTATTTTGTGAGATATTTTTTTAAAAAATGATATAATGAATTTGTATTTAATTTTTCGATTCTTTTTGAATATTTATTCAAAAATTTAATGATGATTAATATATTTCCATAAATATTAAAAATTGCTTATTTTCGGTTTAAAAAAAATTTAAACTAACGATGATTAAAGAAAATTTTGTAAGAATAATAAGAAATTAATATAATGAAAAATAAAATTATAA
>NZ_AKIK01000094.1:0-257 GCF_000309465.1 Poinsettia branch-inducing phytoplasma str. JR1 | reverse complement strand
AAATAAAAATTTTAGACTCTATTAAACTATTTATTAAATTATTAATCTGCATTTTTTAATTCTCCTTATTTTTCTTTTTTAAAATCTAAATATTGAATAGATTGACATTCCACTTGTGTAATAATTTTTTTTCTTTTTTATCTTTATCAATAACATTAACTTTAATTCGACCTTCAACGCCAATTAAAGCACCTTTAACAACATATTTAACTAAGTTTTCTGCTGTTTTATTCCAAACAACACAACTAATAAAATCT
>NZ_AKIK01000095.1:0-15175 GCF_000309465.1 Poinsettia branch-inducing phytoplasma str. JR1 | reverse complement strand
TTAAATTATTAAAAATTATTATACACAAAAAAAAAAAAAACAAGTCTTAGCGAGTTAATGTCGTTCTTCCCAACAAGAAAAAGATGAAAAAAATTACCATTTTTGATATAATGGGAATATGAAAAAAGAGGGCCAAAAAAGATAAAAACCATTTTAAAGCATTTTTCAAGGAGAATTTATCTTTTTCAAAAGAGAAAAAGAAACCTAGAGAATTATTTTTTAAAAGAGTTGTAGGACTTGTTATCAGATGATTTTCTATGAGAAAATATAATAATCTTTCCTTGTGTTAAATGTACTTAACTAATTATTAATTAATGGAGGGAATTATGTTATTATTATATTATTAGCATATTTTTTTATGAAGCAATAAAGTTCCTTAAAAAAAGTCTTTCTTTTTCTTATTGGTCTTAATTATTGGACTTTTGTGAAAAAATAAAAATATAAAAAACAGCTAATTTAGACCCATAAATAATTTTTTTAAATTTCTTTAGAAGGTTGTTTTTTATCAAAAATATTTCTTTTAAAAAAAATGTTTTTCTCCCAGAAAAGAGATATTATTAATTTAAGGGTTGGTTTGTATTATTAAACACTAAATAAAAACTATTAAAAAAGGTTTGAATTAAACTAATTAAACCAATAAAGAGCAAATTAATCATTACTTTTTTCTTTTCATAAAAGAGGTAATGCTCATTAATATTAAAAAAGAGCAAAAAAACTTAATTTTTAATATTACTAAAATAGATATTAATTTTTATTCAATTAATAAAAATAAAAAAATAATCTATAAATTATTTTTTCAAGAAAGGTTATATAAACATGTTAAGTTTTATTACAAAATTATTTGATTCTTCCCATAAATATTTAAAAAAAGCGAAAGTAACAAGTACTAAAATTGAAAAATTAGAAGAAGAGATGCAACGACTAAAAGATGAGGATTTTCCTAAAGAAACCGAAAAATTAAAACAACGTTTTCAAGAAGGTGCTTCTTTAGATAGTTTATTAGTGGAAGCTTACGCTTTAGCGAGAGAAGCTTCCAGAAGAGTAACTGGTTTAACACCTTATTACGTACAACTTTTAGGTTCTATCGTTTTACATCAAGGACAAATAGCCGAAATGAAAACAGGAGAAGGTAAAACTTTAACTTCTGTTTTACCAGCTTATTTAAACGCTTTAAGTGGCAATTCAGTTCATATCGTGACAGTTAATGAATATTTAGCTAGTCGTGAAGCCGAAGGGAAAATAGGCGATATTTTCCGTTTTTTAGGCATGACTGTAGGTTTAAATACTAAAGATAAAACCATTCCCGAAAAACAATTAGCTTATCAAGCCGATATTCTTTATTCTACTAATAGTGAATTAGGTTTCGATTATTTAAGAGATAATATGGAAACTGATATTAATAATTTAATGATGCATCGTGATTATAACTACGTTATTATTGATGAAATAGACTCTATTTTAATTGATGAAGCCAGAACTCCTTTAATTATTTCGAGCAACACTCAACAAGGTAAAAAGTTTTACCGTGATGCTGATCGTTTCGTAAAAAGCTTAAAACCAGAACATTATATGATCGATTTAGAATCTAAAACTATCGAATTAACTGAAGAAGGCGTACGAAAAGCTGAAGCTTTTTTCCAATTAACTAATTTATACAATAATTCTCACTCTTTATTATTACACCACATTAAAAATAGTTTAAAAGCCAGTTTTATTGTGGAAAAAAATAAAGATTATTTAGTGGATAAAGGACAAGTCTTAATTATTGACCAATTCACTGGTAGGATTTTAAATGGTCGTCAATTCAGCGATGGGTTACATCAAGCGATCGAAGCTAAAGAAGGATGTGTTATTAAAGAAGAAACAGAAGTTTCTGCTACTATTACTTACCAAAATTTCTTTAGAATTTACCGTAAAATGTCAGGTATGACAGGAACAGCTAAAACAGAAGAAAAAGAATTCGTTAATATTTATAAAATGAAAGTAGTGGAAATTCCTACTAATAAACCAATGATTAGAGAAGACGCTCCTGATTATGTTTTCGCTTCTGCTGAAAAAAAATGGCAAGCTTTATTAAGCGAAATTGAAAAAAGGCATGCTAGGCAACAACCTATTTTAATAATCGGAACATCAACAGTGGAAGTTTCTGAAGAAATATCTAAATATTTGAAAAAAAGAAAAATTAAACATGAAGTTCTTAACGCTAAAAACCACTCTAAAGAGGCAGAAATTATCGCTAAAGCCGGACATAAAGGTTCTATCACTATCGCTACTAATATGGCTGGTCGTGGGACTGATATCCGTTTAGGCGAAGGAGTAGTTGAATTAGGTGGATTAGCTGTTTTGGGGACCGAAAGGAACGAGGCACGTAGAATCGATAACCAATTAAGAGGACGTGCCGGACGTCAAGGAGACCCAGGTTTTTCCCGCTTTTTCGTTTCCGCTGATGATGATTTAGTGAAACGTTTTGGCGGTAACAGAATGCAAAGAATTATCGCTATGTTACAAAACAACAGCGATTCTGATGAACCTATCACTTTAAAAATGTTTAGTAATTTTGTGACTAATATTCAGAAAAAAATCGAATCTTCTAATTATGATTACCGTAAATTTGTTTTACAATTTGATTCTGTTTTAAGATTACAAAGAGAAATCATTTACCAACAAAGAAAAGAAATTTTAAAATCTGAAGAAGTAGATGTTTTAGCTGTAAATCTAATGAATAAAACTTTAAACAGTAATATTGATTACTTTTTAAAAAATAAAATGACCAATAAAGATGATGAAGGTATTAAAGAATTTATAACTTATTTAGAAACTTTATTTTTCCTTCCCAATACTTTTACGGTCCAAGATTTCCAAACTCAAGAAGAACCACGTTCTCTTTTGACTTCTAAAGAAATAGAAGAAGTAGTGCAAAAAGAAGTAACGACTTTCTTGGAAGAGCAAAAAGCTAAATTACAAGTTATTGATGATAAGCAGTATTTTTATGTTTTAAGATACATTATGCTACAAAAAATAGATTCTTATTTCAAACGTCATATTAATGATATGAATATTTTGAGAAGAGGAATTAATTTTTTAAGTTATGGTCAACAAAACTCCTTAGTAGTTTACCAAGAAGAAGGGCAAAAGTTTTTCAACCAAATGATCGAAAATATCGCTCTTGATGTAACAAAAACTATTTTAAAAAGTTCCAATTTAACCGACCAATTAGTGGAATCATTTCAAGAAAAATTAATTTTCAACCATCCTGTTTATAAAAACAATACTGCGAAAAGGAAAAATAGAAAAGTTAGAGGTTCTAGAAAACCTTGGAATTAAACTTTTTTATACCCCAAAAATGAACATCATTTAAAACAGTCTTTTAAAGGAGTTTTTATTTTCTGAAAATATTTTTAGTATTTATGGCAAAGGGTATTGTCCGATAGAAGGAGAATAAAGTGAATAAAAACGAAAAGATAAAACCTATATGTTCCTTATAAAAATAATCATTTTTTAGATTTAGTTAATAAAAAAACAAAACTCACTTTTAACATTTAAAGCCGAATGTAATTCAAATACCTGCTTTAGCAGGTGGAACTGGTTTAAAAGAAAGATTTTTTTATGCCTCACTTGTTAAAATAAAATTTTACCATCCAAAGAGTTAAAAAAACATTTAAAACATGATACAATAGTTCATCCTACGCAAAAACCTCAATTCTTAACTGAAAAACTGATTAATTCAGTTATTAAAATAAAAACACCAGGAAATGTTTTAATCCCTTTTATGGATTTTGGTTCAGAATTATTAGTAGCTAAAAGGATGAATTTAAATTATATCGGTATTGAAATAAATCCTAATTATTTGTTTTTAACTGAAGAGGTTTTGAAGAATTAATTTATACATTCTTCAAATGTTGAACAATTTGGAAGCATAATTAAAAAAATTTCATAATCTTTTTAATTATGCAAGTTGAATTTCTTTACAATTAGAAGAATTAATTGTAAAAAGAATTCAAGAATATTCTTCGAATTTTGATAAGATCGAATGGGGTTCTGCAACAGTCGCAATGTAGAACATGAATTTTGATTAACGGCAAAACTCGTATTCAAATTAAATTTGGCAAAAAAAACTAAATTAGTTTTTTTCTGGCCATAGGTTAAGTAGATTTAATGGCTATTTTAAACAAATTAATAATTTTCTGAACGGATTTGATTATTCATTAATAGCCATCCCTTACAAAAGAAAAGAAATGAAAAATGGTAAAAAACATTTTTACGAAGTTATGCAATTTCAAAATGATATATTAAAAATTTCTGAAAACGATTCATGGGTTAAAAAAGGTAAAAGGGCATCGATTAACTAATTCTCATGGAGTGGTTTTTTCAATATATCCTTCAATGAGTTGGCAAATTTGGCGGCACATTCCTTTAGATTTAACCCCCCACAAAGACTTATATGATTAAAATTTAAAAAAAATTATTAAACAAAAAAAACCTATATGATAAATATTTAATTATTAAGATATGATGTAGGTTTTTCTTTTCTTACGATTTCCCAAGCGATGACAAAATTTTCAGATAAAAATTAAAAATAATTTGCTTTCTTATGAAAAAGAAGTTTTACTTAATGTTAGTATTTTTTTAAAATTAGAATATTTGCAAATATTCTAATTTTAAAAAGAAACTTTTGATAAACCTTCATTGCATAAAAAAGGACAAAATTTTTAATACGGAGAAAAACGAAATGGAAAGATATGAAATTAATCAAACTCTAACCACTTTGCAAACTGTTTTGCACAATTTAGAACAAAAAATAGATTTAGAAGATAAGAAAAAACAAATAAACGATTTAATGGCTTTAATGGAAAAACCTAATTTTTGGACTGAAAATAAAGACGCTATTGATATTAGTCAAAAACTTCATCAACTAAAAAATAAAATTTCTAATTTTAATTCTTTAAAGAAAAAATACGATGATTTGGTGACTTTATTTGAACTAGTGGAAAATGAAAACGATAATGATTTTCTTTTCCTTATTGCAGAGTTAAAACAAATTCAAAAAAAAATTAAAGATTTTGAAATTGAAGTTTTATTAAATCAACCTTACGACGAAAATAACGCTATTTTAATTTTACATTCAGGAGCTGGCGGAACCGAGTCGCAAGATTGGTGTGAAATGTTAACACGAATGTACCAAAAGTACGCTCAAAGAAAAAAATTTCAATACGAAATTCTTCATTCTCAACCAGGCGAAGAAGCAGGTTTAAAAACGGCGACTATCTTAATTAAAGGTCCGTACGCTTACGGATATTTAAAAGCCGAAAGAGGCGTTCATCGTTTGGTGAGAGTATCTCCTTTTGATTCCGGCGCAAGAAGACACACTTCTTTTGCTTCTTGTGAGGTTTTACCTGAAATTAACGAAGATATTCAAATTGAGATTAAAGATGAAGATATCAAAGTAGATGTTTATCGCAGTAGTGGTGCTGGCGGACAACATGTTAATACGACGGATTCTGCGGTAAGAATTACTCATTTACCGACCAACACTGTTGTGACTTGTCAAAACGAAAGAAGTCAAATTAAAAATAGAGAAAAAGCTTTACAAATTTTAAAAACCAAATTATTGCAAATAGCTTTAAAAGAACAAGAAGAAAGTAAAAAAAACTTTAACGGAGAACAAAAAGATATTAGTTGGGGTTATCAGATTAGAAGTTATGTTTTTCACCCTTATCAAATGGTAAAAGACCATCGCACGAATTATGAATATTTTCAAATTGACGTTGTAATGGATGGTTTTTTAGATGATTTTATTAACGCTTTTTTGAGGCAAAAAAACGATTCTTAATAATAAAAAAACCTCATTAGAAAGGGGTATAAAACGATTATTCAATCTTTTTATATAATAATTATTTATGGACGCCAATATTTCCAACAAGAAAAATAACATTAAAAAATGGACAAGTTTGATTTTAAATGATATTGTCTTATCTATCGCTATTTATTTCTTTTTAATTTCTACTAATTTAAACATAGGAGGAATGGATGGCTTAGCTATGTTGATGGAAAAATTGGTTAAACCCTATTTATTTTCAAAAAGTTTTTCTAATATTTCTATTTTTATTTTCCTCGCTCAAGTATTTTCCTTAATAGTTGGTTGGAAAGCTTTTGGCAAAGAATTCTTCACTAAAACCGCTTTTTTAGTTATTATTTTAATTGTCAACGTTCCTCTTTTTGATTTGTTAACTGGCGAGAATAAAGGCAAGATTTTTGATTTATTACATATAAAAAACATATACGTTCAATTAGTTATTGCTTCTCTGATGAGCGGTCTTCTGATTGGAACTACGTTGGCAAACATTCGAAACCACGGTTATACTACTGGGGGAATGGATGTTTTTCATAAACTTTTAAAAGATAAGTTTAAAATTAATTTCATTATTATTTTATTTATGACTGATGGTGTTTTAGTTTCAATTGATTCTTTATTAAAAAGTATGGAAAATAAAAAAGAATTTGATGGAAAAGTTTTTTTGGAAACTGGGATTAGATTGTTATTGTCTTATATAACTATCACTATTATTGGTTATATCATGGAAAAGAAAAATAAAATTAACGTTGATATTGCCGATAACAAATAAAAAAGTCTTCAATTCTGAAAATAAAACACCGCATTAGAGCTCAATATTAGGAAGGTTTTTCAACCCATGTATAACAACGGTTTTATTAAAATAGAATTATCCAATCCTGATTTGCACATCGGGAATCCCTTTAAGAATGCTGAAAGTATTCTTGAAGTTCTTAACCACAGCAAAGCTAGCTTTGTTTTATTTCCTGAATTATTTTTAAGTAGTTATACAGCTGGAGATTTATTTTTTGAAATTACTTTTTATCAGGAAGTTTTAGAATCTTTACAATTTATCATGGAAAAGACCGTTTTTGAAGGCGTTTATTTAGTAGGAATCCCTTTCTTTTTGGAAGAAGTTTTATTCAATGTCGCTGTGGTAATTCAAAAAGATAAAATTTTAGGCATTGTTCCTAAACACACTATTCCTAATTATAAAGAATTTAGCGAAAAAAGATGGTTTCATTCTGGCAAAACTATCCAAACACAAGAGATTGATTTTTTAGGACAAAAAGTACCTGTCGGTAATATTTTGTTTATTAATAAACAATTCGATATCAGTTTTGGGGTGGAGATTTGTCAAGATTTATGGACTATTGAATCTCCTAGTGATTTATTAGCTTTAAATGGAGCGGAATTGATTTTTAACTTATCTTCTTCTACCGAACATATCGGTAAAAAAGAAATGCGCAAAAACGCGGTTATTAATCATTCTCGTAAACATATTGGTGGTTATTTTTACACTAGTAGTGGAATTACAGAATCATCTACTGATGTTCTTTTTTCTAATCATAAAATAGCCGCTGTTTTCGGTAATTTAATTGGTGAAAAAGATTTATTTAACCAAGATGATACTAGCTTAGTCGTTGATGTTTGCATTGATTCTATCAAACACCAAAGAAGAATTGATACCACTTTAGGGGACCAAAAAATCGGCAAAGAATATCCTTTTTTTAAAGCTTATTTCGATATTAAAGAATATGATAATTATGAATTTGAAAAACCTTTCTACCAAAAACCTTTCGTGGAAATGAATTATTTAGAGGAACAATTAAAACTAGCGAACCATATTCAGTTTTTATCTTTACAAAGTAAATTATCGCATATTAAAAATGTGAAAGTGATTTTAAAATTAGCTTCGCGTTCGAACGAATTATTATCCCTTTTGGCGGTTATACAAAGTTTTCAAGCTAGTAAAAAAACACTAGATGATTTGATTGTGATTATGGAAGATGAAAAAGATTTTCAACCTGATTTTGTTGCATTGATTAAAAACTTTTTAAACAACTTAGGGATTAAAAATATTCTTCTGGATAATGAGGTTCATCAACCTCAAGTTAAAGAGCAGTTTAGCAAAAAATTGATCCATCACGCTTTAAGTAAGTTTACCCCAAATCCTCTGATGTTGGATGATTCACAAATTTTAGTGTTAGAAAGTGATAATTTGTCCGATACGGCTTTAGGAAAAGTAAGTGAAAGAATGGATTATTACGATCAATTGTATAATGTTAATATTGGTTTAAGCCAAACTTTCATGACTGAATTGATTTTTTTCCATTTGAATAAACCTATCATTCCTATTCCTCCTGAATTAAAAGTTTTTTACCAAGAACAGATAGAAAAATTTTTAACCCCTAATATTATCATAGAAGATTTTATTTTATATCATCATTTAAAAAATAATTTTTCTAAAGCAAAAATCGCTTTTTTAATTGAACACACTTTCGCTTTAAATGCGGAAGAAAGTTTAGTTTTAGTGCAAAATTATTTAAAAACTTTTTATCAGGTGCAATACAAAAGGCAACAAATGTCCCCAGGTCCTAAAATTTTAGAAAATAGCCTTTCACCGAGAACGGAATTTAAGTTACCTATTAATTTCCAACGAAAAGAGTGAAAAACAGAATTTATAGAAATAGAAGTATAAAATATGAAAAAAAAAGTGATTGTTGGTTTATCAGGTGGAGTTGATAGTAGTGTCACGGCTTTATTATTAAAACAACAAGGTTATGAGGTAGAAGGTATTTTTATGCGTAATTGGGATAGTAGTTTGAATTATGATGTTCAAGGTAATCCTAATGTTAATGATGATGTTTGCCCTCAAACAGCCGATTTTAATGATGCTGCTGCCATCGCCAAACAATTAGATATTAAATTTCATCAAGTTGATTTTTCCGAAGAATATTGGGACCAAGTGTTTTCATATTTTTTAAAATTATTAAAACAAAATTTAACCCCTAATCCTGATGTTTTATGCAATAATCAAATTAAATTTCTCACTTTTATCGAATATGCCGAACAATTCAATCCTGATTTTATCGCTATGGGGCATTATGCCAATATTACTCATGAAAAAGGTCAACCCATCTTAACTAAAGCTTGGGACGATACTAAAGACCAAACTTATTTTTTATCTCAACTTAAACAAAAACAATTAGATAAAATTCTTTTCCCTTTAGGAAAAATGACTAAAAAAGAAATCAGAGAAATCGCGGCTAAAAATTCTTTAATAACAGCGAGAAAAAAAGACTCCACTGGTATTTGTTTTATCGGAGAACGCAAATTCAGTTCTTTTTTAAAAAATTATATTCCTGCTAAAAAAGGCCCTATTAAAGATATGAATGGTAAGTTGTTTCAAGAACATGAAGGCGTTTTTAATTATACTATTGGACAAAGAAAAGGTCTTAATTTAGGGGTTACTCAAGAAAATCAAGCCCCTTGGTTTGTTGTGGGTAAAGAATTACCTACCAATACTTTGTTTGTGGACCAAAGTTATGACAGTCCTTACCTTTATAGCGATGCAGCTTTAATCATTGATGTGGTATGGAGAAATTATGGCGTTTATCAAAATCATGGTAAAATGAAGATGATGGCTAAATTTCGTTATCGTCAACCCGATCAAGAAGTGGAACTTGTTTGGTTGGATAAAACAACTTTAAAAGTGTATTATCCCCAAAAAATCAAAGCTGTTACGCCAGGGCAAATAGCGGCTTTTTATAAAGATGATTTTTGTCTAGGAGCGGGAATGATTAAAGAAGTTTATTATCAAGAGAAAAAACTTTCATATGTTTAAACATTTTTTATCCTTTAAAAAAAATGTTTTAAAAATTCAAAAAAATAGGTGATTGAAGTGCTTTTTAATACTACTGAAACCCATAACATAGAAAAAAAAGTTCATGAAGAAGTTTTATTCCAAGAATTGATGCAAAAAGTAAAAAAATACATTCATGAAAAAACAATCTTAGATAAAATTAATCAAGCTTATTTATTGGCTAAAAAAAAACATACAAATCAAAAAAGAGTAACAGGTGAAAATTTCATTATTCACCCTATTTCTGTTGCTATTATTTTAGCTGATTTGAATAGTGAACCCAATACTTTAATGGCTGGTTTATTACACGATTCTTTAGAAGATACGGATTTAACTTTTGATGAATTAAAGGATTTTTTAGGGGAAGATGTGGCTTATATAGTGAAAAGCACCACTAAATTAGCTAAACTTAGTTTTAACCCTAAACAAAGACAAGTGGAAAACCATCAAAAACTTTTTTTAGCTATGGCTAATGATATTAGAGTAGTTTTGGTAAAAATAGCAGATAGACTACATAATATGCAGACTTTAAAAGAAATGAAGCCTGAAAAACAATTACATATTTCCCAAGAAACATTAGATATTTATGTTCCTTTAACCCATCGTTTAGGTCTTTTTCAAATTAAATCTCAATTAGAAGATTTAACTTTTAGATATATGAACCCTAAAGAATATTACCGCATTTCTAACTTAATTAACGCTAAAAAAAATGAACGCGAAAATTCTATCCAAAATATTATTAAAAATATTAAATCTTTATTTTATAAGTCCGGCATTACTGATTTTTCCATTAGCGGACGTAGTAAAAATATTTATAGTATTTATAAAAAGATGAACCAAGGACAAGTTAGTTTTGACGAAATTTTTGACTTATTAGCGGTTCGTATTATTGTGGATAAAGTAGATGTATGTTATCAATGTTTAGGCCTTATTCACGCTCATTATTCTCCTTTACCAAGGAGATTTAAGGATTATATCGTTGTTCCAAAGCCTAATTTATACCAAGCCCTTCATAACACGGTTTTAGCCAAAGATGGTTCTATTTTTGAAATCCAAATCAAAACTAAAGAAATGGATGAAATTGCCGAAAAAGGAATCGCCGCCCATTGGGGTTATAAAGAAAATAAAGTTTATTCCAAAGACAATAAACAGTTGGAAATAGCGCAAAAATTAAGATGGTACCAAGATTTAATTAAAATCACCAAAGATACTAAAAATAAATCTCTACAAAATTCCAAAACTTTAGTAGATTCTATTAAAAATGATATTTTAAGCGAAAATGTTTATGTTTTTACACCGAAACAAGAAGTATTCGAATTTCCAGAAGGTTCCACACCTATTGATTTTGCTTTCCGTATCCATTCTATGATTGGTTTTACAATGACAGGTGCTATTGTGAACGAAAAAATCGTTCCTCTTGATTATAAGCTGAAAAACGGTGATATTATTTCTATTAAAACAAATAAAAACGTTTTTAGAGTGCATAAGGATTGGTTGAGGATAGCGAAAACTTCTTATGTTAAAAAATTCATTAAAAATTTTTTAAATAAACAGAAAAAAGAAATTTTAACTTTAATCCAAAATGGTAAAGAAATTTTAGATAAAGAATTGCAAGCACAAAAGAAAGATTTTAAAATTGACCACAATTTTGTTAGAAAAAGTTTTCACAAGCAATCTATTCAAAATGTTCATGAATTGTATGAAGCTTTGGGAAGAAAAAAAATCACTACTGATGTGGTGCTCGCTAAAATCAATTCTTTTGAAGAAATACGCAAAGAATACAATAAAGAACAAATTTCAAAAAAATTGAAAAAATTCACTTATGAAAACGAAACAGGTGTTTTTATTGAAGGATTAAATAAAACTAAATTAAAATTAGCGAATTGTTGCAATCCTATTTTTGGCGAAGAAATAGTGGGTTTTATTACCAAAGATAAAGGCACCAACGTTCACCGTAAAGATTGTGTTAATTTACAACAATACGATTCTAACCGTCTTATTGTCGCTCATTGGCGTCAAAATTATCAATTAAAATACGCCACTTGGCTTTTTATTATTGGTTCTTATAGTTCTTCTTTAATTGCTAATATTACTGATAAAGCTAACGCTTTAGGAATTCATATTTCTAAAATAAACATGATTAATAATAATAAATTATCAGAAACCACTATTAAACTGCAAATACTAGTGAAAAATATTTCTGAAATGGAAAAATTAATTTCTCATTTATTACAATTATCTAATATTTATCAAATTTATAGAGGAACAAATTAAAAGGTTTATGATTACAAAAATAAAAGGAACTCACGATTTATTTCATGATGAGATGTCTAAATGGCAGTTTATCGAAAAGAAGCTTAAAAATCTTTTGGAAGCATACAATTTTCAGGAAATAAGAACTCCTATTATCGAATATAAAGAAGTTTTTTATCGTGCTACCGAACAATCCGATATGGTTAAGAAAGAAACTTATCAATTTCACGATAAAAAAGGTAGATTAATAGCTTTAAGACCGGAAGGGACGGCTTCTGTTATTAGAAGTTATATCGAAAATAAATTGGATTTTCAAAACGAGTTAACTAAATTATATTATTTAGGTCCTTTTTTTCGTTATGAAAGACCACAAAAAGGTCGATATCGTCAATTCCATCAAATAGGCGTTGAAGCCATTGGTGTGCCTAATTCTTTATCCGAAGTAGAAGTTATTATTTTAGCTTATGAATCTTTGTTAACTTTAGGACTCAAGAATGTTAAAATTAAAATCAACACTTTAGGGGACCTTCCTACTCATCAAAAATTTTTAACTATTTTTAAGAATTATATTAACCAAAATACTCAAGATTTATGTAATTTATGTTTAGAAAGAAAAGAAAAAAATGTTTTACGTATTTTTGATTGTAAACAATGTTCCCAAAAAGAGGTTTTAAAAAAAGCTCCTTTAATTTTAGATCACCTTTCTGTAGAGGTTAAAAATAAATTTGACCATGTTTTAGAACTTTTAAAAGAAGCTCGGGTTAATTACGAAATAGACCCTCTTTTGGTAAGAGGTCTAGATTATTACACAGATATAGTTTTTGAAATTGCCGCTAATGACGCCACTAACCAAAATGATTTAGTTTTAGGTGGCGGTGGTAATTATAACGAATTAACCGAAGTTTTTGGCGGTAAAAAAACTAATTGTATTGGCTTTGCTTTGGGAATAGAACGTTTAATGATTGCCATGGAAGAGAATCATTTATTCCCTTATGTCAGTTCCTCTGTTTTAGATGTTTATTTATTAGCGTTAGACCAAGAAGCTTTAAAACCAACCTTTATGTTGATGCAAAAAATCCGTCAACATAGTTTACAAACTAACATGAATTATGAAACAGGTCATTTCAATAAAAAGTTAAAAAAAGCTTTACAAACTAACCCTAAATACATTCTTTTTATTGGTCAAAAAGAATTAAAAGATAACGTCTTAACGGTTAAAAATATAGCAGAAAAAAAAGAATATAAATTTTCACCAGAACAAACAATCAATTTTTTAATAAAGGAATTAACAAGTGAAAACAAAATATAGTTACAATAATAACGAGATCACCCTTAACCAAAAAGGCGAAAAAGTCTTTTTAAAAGGTTGGATTGAAAGAAAAAGAAATTTAGGCAATAAACTTTTTATTGATTTAAGAGATGTTTCGGGGATAGTTCAATTAGTGGTACTTAACAATCATCCTCAATATCAACAAATTGCTTTAACTAAAATCGAAACAGTGATTGACGTTAAAGGCGCAGTGATCGAAAGAATAAATAAAAACCCTAATTTAACGACGGGTGAAATCGAAGTTTTAGTACAGGAAATGTCTTTTCTTTCTGAAGCGGAGAACATACCTTTAAGCATTGTGGAAAAAAACGAAGCTTTAGAAGATTATCGTTTAAAATATCGTTATTTAGATTTAAGAAAAAAAGATAAAAAAAGTTTTTTAATTCAAAGGCACGAAATTACTCAAAACATTAGACAAACTCTTTTAAATAATAAATTTTTTGAATTAGAAACTCCTTTATTATCAAAATCAACTCCTGAAGGGGCGAGAGATTATTTAGTTCCTTCGCGCATTCATCCTCATCATTTTTACGCTTTGCCTCAGTCTCCGCAAATTTACAAACAATTATATATGATTTCTGGCTTTGAAAGATATTTCCAAATAGCTCGTTGTTTTAGAGATGAAGATTTAAGATCAGATAGACAACCAGAATTTACTCAAATAGATATTGAGACTTCATTTTTCAGTCAAGAAGATTTAATTAATTTAACTGAAGAAATTATGACGAATTTGTTTGCCAAAATCTTAAACAAACCTTTGCCCACTCCTTTAGGACGTCTGTCTTTCCAAGAAACTATGAACTTGTATGGTTCAGATAAACCTGATTTAAGGTTTGATTTAAAGATCGAACCTTTAAAGACTTATTTTAAAGAAGATTTCGTTAATGCAGAAGGAACCGAGAAAACCATTAAAGGGATTAAATTAAATTCTTCCCTCCCTTTAAACCTTTTAACAAGAAAAAAAATAGACGAATATAAACATTTGATCAAAAACCAATTTAATTTAAATTTAAATCTTTTTAAAAAAAAAGACAATACTTTAAAAGGTAATTTAAGTCAATTTGTTAATGATGCTTCTTTTTTAGAAGAAGGCGAATGGTGCTTTGTTATTAGTAACGATTTAAAGGACCTTTCTTCAGAAAATCATTTGTTAAAAACATTAGGTTTTTTGAGAAATAAATTAGGTCATAATTTGAATTTAATCGACCCTAATCAAGAATCTTTATTGTGGATAGTGGATTTTCCTTTGTTTGAATTTAATTCAGAAGATAATCGTTATTACGCTATGCATCATCCTTTTACAGCCTCTTCAGATATTAATATTTTAGAAAAACACCCTGAAAAAGCTCAAGCTCAAGCTTATGATTTAGTGTGGAATGGTTATGAAATTGGCGGAGGTTCTTTGAGAAATTATCAAAGCCACGTGCAAGAATTAATGTTTCAAAAATTAGGTTTTAGCAAAGAAGAAGTTCAAAATCGTTTTGGTTTTTTAATAGAAGCGCTAAAATACGGCACTCCTCCACATGGAGGTATCGCTTTAGGATTAGACCGTTTAGTGATGTTATTTACTAAAACGAATAATATTAAAAATGTTATTGCCTTCCCTAAAACTCAAAGTGCTCAAGATTTAATGATGGAAACGCCTAATTTAGTTGATCAAGAACAATTAGATGTTTTAAACATTCAATTAAAAAAGGACGCTGAAAAGAAATAAAATAGTAGAATATTAAAAGATCCCTAAATATGGGATCTTTTTTCTATATCAAAACTTTTAGAAAGAAAATGACTTTTTTTCCTTGAAAGAGTAGGTGATAAGTGAATAAAGTTGTTTTTCTATTTAAATAAAATTTAAACAAAAGGAGATTTAAATGTCTAGAAAAAGAAGTTATCGTAGATC
>NZ_AKIK01000096.1:0-9196 GCF_000309465.1 Poinsettia branch-inducing phytoplasma str. JR1 | reverse complement strand
TTTGATAGTTTTATTTTATTTTAACTCTTTTTATGTTTATGCTATAGAAAAAAACCAAAAAAAAGAAGAAGTAGAGTTAAGTATTTTAGAAGAAAAAAATACAAAAAAAATGATAGATAAAAAATCTTCATCTGCAAATGATGATGTAATTTCGCAACAGGAAAAATTTGATGAATCCGCTGTGATTGATGTTTCTTTTTCGTTGTTAGAAAATGATTATAAAAAAGATTCATCCAAAAAACATTCTTTTATAGGATGGAAACATGATTTTGGCTCTTTGTTTTCTAAAAAAATAAGGCTTTTTTATAACGTAGCTCAAGTTAAAACAGTTCCTTGCGCTTCTTTCCAAGAATGGTTGAATTTTAAACAGTTATGTTTTGGTCTTGTGGAGCATCATATCCCTAAAGTTAATCTTTTATTTGATTTGATTGATTTTTCTGGCATTAAAGAAGAGTTTGTTGATGATAAATATGATAGAATAGCTTTAGAAACAGTTGATTTTTATCGTTTATTGAAAAAAGAACCAGCTTTAGGATGTTTTTATTTTAAAAAGAACGAAATAAAGGCAATCGATTCGGTTAATATTTCGTTTTGCAATTGTAAAAACACAGGCTATTCTTTGTTAGAATTGATCCATGAAATAATACATTTTAGAGACAATGATTTAGATACTTTAAAAAAACATTTAGTGATTTATGTTCAACATTTAATGGAAATCGTGAGAGGTGAAAATATTTCCGAAGAAGTAGACCTTTCTATTGAACAGTTATTGGATAAAATCACTACTTCAACTGATATTGAGTCGTTGGAACAAAATTTATTATTTCATTTGATTAAAAATTTAAGCCATAAATATGCTCCAGAAAAATTTTTCATTCATTCTACTTTGGAAAATAAAAAAATTAAACCCTCACAAGAAATGAAGCTGACTTTATCTTTTGCACCACAACATCAAACTATTGGTTTTTTGTTAAAAATAAAAAATGACGCAGAAAACAATTTTTATCTTTATTTATATGAAATTTTTAACGAAGAAAAAAATGGACCAGAAAAATTACAATTCATCGATAAAGTGATGATTTCTAGCATCCAGAAAAATAAAGAGATATTTTTTAATCATTTATCAATTAACGTTTTAAAAAAGAAAACTTTGTTCGTTAAAGGGATCTCTTTATTTAATGCACGAATTTAAACAATTAGCATTATCTTGGATAGTACAAAAAAATAATAAATAAAATAAATTTTTAATTGTAAACGGAGAAAATTATGAATATAATGTACGATATTGATCCTAAGAGAATTACTGAAGACCAATTTGTTGTTTTAATCGAAATCTCTCAAGGTAGTAAGAAAAAATACGAAATTGATAAAGAAACAGGTTTGTTATCATTAGATCGCTATTTGGCTACGTCTTTTCGTTATCCTGTTAATTATGGTTTCATCCCTTTAACTCATTGTGAAGATAACGATCCGCTGGATGTTTTTGTTTTATCCCAAGAACCCTTAGATCCGATGGTTTTAGTTAATTGTCGTCCTCTCGGAGTGATTCGCATGATTGATAACGGAGAATTAGATGAAAAATTGATCGCTGTTCCTTCGAGAGATCCTTTAATGGATCAGTACCAAGATATTAAAGATTTGCCTCAATCTTTAGTAGCTGAAATAGAACATTTTTTACTTCATTATAAAGATTTAGACAAAAAAACAGTTTCTATTGAAAAAATAGAAGGAAAACAAGAAGCTAAAAACGCTATTAAACGTTCTTTAGTTACTTACCGAGATATCATTAAAAAATAACACTGTTTTAATTGTTGTAGCTTTCTTATTTTTCAAAAAGACCTATCGCCATGATGTCTAATTTTTATTTTTAAAATTTATTTTTTGAAATGTATGAATGATTATAATTGTTTTTATGTTATTTTTATTTCGCATTTGATAAAATAACGAAAGAGATAACAAATAACAATGAAAAAAACTGTCATTTTAAATAAAAAAATTTCTTATGATTATTTCTTAGATAAAAAATATTGTGCTGGGATTAAATTATTAGGTAACGAAGTTAAATCTATCCGTTTAGGCAAAGTTAATTTAGATAGTTCTTACATTTATTTTGTGGGCGATGAATTGTTTGTTTATAATATGAAAATCGCTAAATATGATTTTAGCAATAATTTTGATTTTGAAGAAAATAGGAAAAAGAAGCTTTTGTTGAAAAAGCAAGAAATTTTACAAATAAAAAGCAAAATTAAATTGAAAAATTTTAGTGTTATTCCGATTAAACTATTCTTAATCAAAAACCTCTTTAAATTAGAGTTCGCTTTAGCTCAAGGTAAGAAAAAATACGATAAAAGAGCTGATTTAAAGAAAAAAGATGATAATTTAAGAATTAAGAAAACTTTAAAATATTCTGAATATTGATCTTTTCTTTTTTCTTTTTAAATAATTCCTGTGTTACCTTTTAAAAGACCTTTTCTAAGGTCTTTTCTTTTAAAAAGGAAATAAAATATGGAACGGTTTTTAACGTTCTTAAGGATAAATAGTGCTAATATGTTATAATTTAAGCAAGGTGAAAAGAATGAAGACAGAAATAGTAAATAAAATTAAATTTTTAACAGACTTGATTAATAAAGCTAATTATGATTATTATAATTTAAACAATTCTGAAATAACAGATCAACAGTATGACGCTTCCTTGCAAGAATTAATTTCTTTGGAAAAAAAGTATCCTGAATATAGATTAAATTATAGTCCTACTTTTAAAATAGGCGGAGTGGTTAATTCTAAATTTAAAAAAATCGTTCATGAAGTGCCTATGTTATCTTTAGAAAATGTTTTTGACTTTAAAGAGTTAAAAGATTTTTATCATCGTGTTTTGAAAAAAGTCAGTCGTTTCCATTTTATTACGGAATTGAAAATTGATGGAGTGGCGATTAATTTAAAATATGAAAAAGGTATTTTAGTTCAAGCCACTACTAGAGGGAACGGGCAAGTAGGAGAAGCGGTGATTGATAACATCAAAACCATTAAAAATATTCCTTTAAAACTACAAAAAGATATCGATTTAGAAGTGAGAGGGGAAATTTTTTTTAAACATGATGATTTTGAAAAATTAAACACTTTACAGGTAAAAAATAATAAACCGCCTTTTTCCAACCCTCGCAATGCCACTTCAGGGACAATTAGGTTATTAAATTCTGATACCGTATCTCAAAGGATTTTGTCGTCTTTTATCTATCATATTGTCAAACCGCCTGCTTTTATTAAAACTCAAAAAGAGGTTTTGGACTTTTTAAAGAAAATGGGTTTTTCTGTTAATCCTTATCATTATGTGGCAGATTCGTTTGAAGCGTTAATTTCTCATATTAATCGATATGAAAAATTAAAAGATACTTTACCTTATGATACGGACGGGGTTGTGATTAAAGTAAACCAATTAGAACTTCATCCCCTTATCGGTTATACTAGTAAATTCCCTAAATGGGCCATAGCTTATAAATTTAATTCTTCCCAAGGAGAAACTATTATTAAAAAAATTACCTTTCAAGTGGGTAGAACTGGTTCTGTAACTCCTGTAGCGGAATTATTGCCGGTTATGGTGAGTGGTAGCGTTATTTCTAAGGTTTCTTTGCATAATTATGATTATATTCAAAAAAAAGACATTAGGATCGGGGATACTGTTTTAATACATAAATCCGGTTCTATTATTCCTGAAATTATTGAAATTATTCAAGAAAAAAGGACTGATCAAACTCCTTTTAAAATGATTACTCATTGCCCTTTTTGTCAAACACAGTTAGATAAAAAAGCTGATGAAGTAGATTATTTTTGTTTAAATGAAGTTTGCGAAGAAAAACAAATTAAAAAAATAATTCATTTTGTTTCCCGAGAAGCGATGGATGTTAATGTTTTAGGAGAAAAAACTTTAATTCTGTTTTTTCAAAAAGGTTTTGTTAAAAAAATATCTGATTTATACTCTTTAAACTCTTTTCGTAGTCAATTAGAAGACTTGCCAGGATTTAAAAGTAAAAAGGTTAACAATATTTTAAACGCTTTAGAAACCAGCAAATCTCAACCTTTTGAAAGGCTCTTGTTCGCGTTAGGCATTAAACATATTGGGATTAAGGTTGCTAAAATTTTAGTTCAAAAATATCACAACATCCATGCTTTAAAAGAAGCTACCAAAGAGGACTTATTAGGCATCCCTGAAGTAGGCATTAAAATTGTTGAAAGTCTGGGAGATTATTTTAAAAAACCTCACAATTGGGAAGAAATAAATCTTTTAATGCAACATAATCTTCAATTTCAAAATGATTATAAAAATAAAATAACAGTTCAAGATAATTTCTTTAAAGGCAAAAAAATTGTTTTAACAGGTAGTTTGAAACATTATTCGCGCAAAGAAATATCCTCTTTTTTAGAAGAAAAAGGTGCTTTAATCGTTAATTCTGTTTCTAAAAATATAGATTATTTAATTTGTGGTCACGATAGTGGTTCTAAATTAGTCAAAGCTCGCACTTTAGGAATTAAAATTATTGATGAAAAAGAATTGGAACAAAGGTTATCTGAAAGATAAAAAAAGGTAAAAAATAATAAAATGAAAAATATTGGTGTGGATTTGGTCGAAATAAAAAAAATAAAAGATGTTGGATTGGATAAAATAGCTAATAGAATTTTATCTATTAAAGAACACGAATGTTATGCTACTATCACTAATAAAGAGGTAAAGTATAGTTATGTTGCAGGAAGATGGGCCGCTAAAGAAGCTATTTTTAAAGCTTACGCTAAAGGAGGTTTAACTCATAATTATTCTGATTGGTCTATTTTAAACCATGTGCCTTATGGTTTGCCCTACGTTATTGATCCTTATCAAAATAAAATCATGATTTCTATTTCGCACACAGATAATTACGCTATCGCTTTTGTTGTTTTGATGTGAGAATTGATAATATGAATTCGTTTAATAAAAAAAGAGCTCATAAAGCTCTTTTTTATTTATCTTTCGATATTAAGGTTTGGTTCCTGTTTTTCAGGGAAAAAAGTTTTCTTTTGTTTGGTTTTAAAAGAAAAATAAATTATATATAAAGCGGATATAATCAAATGAAAGATAATCAGGGTTAATAAAATGTTTTGCCATTTTTTTAAGGCTTGTTGGTTTTTTTCTAAATTCTCTAATTGAGTGTTTTTTTCTTGGGGTTTTTCTAATATGTAATCAATTAATGATTTTAATTTTTCTTTTATTTGATTATATTTTTGTAAGGCATTTTTGAAATGATTTTTAGCTTGGTCTAATTTATTATTCATAGAGGGACTTGTATCTTCTATTTCGTAACTTTCAAATAAGTCGTTACCTTTTTTCATCAAAGATAAAGCGCTATTGTCTGATTGATCATTTTGGATTTGGTCAGTAATCTCTTTTTTTAAAGCGATTAAAGCTTCGTTATCTCCCGCAGATAGATCCACTAATGACAACCATTCTTGGGCTGATTCTTGTTTTTTTTCTGCTATTTTTTTGGTTAATTTGGTGTTGTATTTTTTGAGTCGAGTGATAATTTTTTTAAATTCTTCGTTAACATTGTTGAATAAATTTGATAAATCGTTAAAATTTGTTATGTCTGATGCTGTTTGGAATTGTTTTTCGCAATCTTCCCATTTGCTGATAATTGTTTCAGGATTGTTTTTATTTTCTAAATTATGTCTAAATCCATCAAATTCTGAATGATCTTTTTTTGGATCTTGAATTAGTTGGTTTAATGTTTTAGCAATTCCTAATTCTGTTTCTGCTATTAATTTATTGTTTAATAGATCTTGACGTATGGGAAAGTCATTCTCTAAATTATTTGGATTCCCAAAAAGAAGCTGATTATTAATTAAAACCAAAATAAAAAGGTTTAAAAGGAGAATAAAGATTTTTTTAATTAATTTTTGGTATGATATGTTAGAATGATGATTGTTTATTGTTTTAAACTCTTTTCTAATTTAATTTTTATGTGGAAAATGGATTATATTAGCAATTTTGAATATTTCTTTTCCTAAATTCAATATTAAAAAGCAAATATTATCCGCTTGCATTATAACATAGAAAGATTTATAAAAATAAAAAAGAAAACCTTCGAGGACTCATTTTTAGTCTAATCTTTAGATGAGTTTGGGGAAGGTTTTCTTGTTGGGGATTTAGCTAATGAAAACCAAGATTAAATATGGATTTTTTTCCATTTCTTTCCCCTTTTGTTGACGTCATTAGGTAACAAGATAATGACAATAAAAAGGATAATATTTAAGAAAATAATTGAAAAAATTTGGTTAGCGTTATTTTTTAATTTTTGATAACGGAACAATTCAACCACACTTTTCTCTTTGATATTAGAAGTTTTGACAAAGTGAAGCGGAGTGTTGAAATTGTCGCTAACAACATCATTGGTCCCGATAAAACGATTATCTTTATCAAAAAAAAGAAAATTTAATTTTTTCTTTTTATGTTTTAAGTTGAAAACAGAATCAAATAAAGCTGAATCTCCTTTTAGACTGCCGACTTTGCTTTTGAAAAATTGGGGACAATTAACTTTATTATCTGAATTGAATAGATAATACACTTCTTGGCCTATTTGTAAATCTGAAATTTTGGTCATTTCTGCAATAGGATAATTATAATCAGATTCAAAAGTCAATAAAATTAAATCATTTTTATCAAAAAGAAAACTTTGTAAATGTCCTTTTTCTTTTCTTTTGCCTTCATCAGGAGTAGAGGTAATAATATTAATTTCATCTGAAAAAATATTGATGAAATTATTGATCCAATTATCCATCTTTTCGTATTTTTGATTTTCAAATTCATAGTCAGTATTGTAATTGGATAAAACGTAATATAAAAATTTATTATTGGCTAATCTTTGTTGATAAAGAATAACGCCATTACCGTTTTGACCGTTGCCTTTATGCCAAACAATTAAAGAATTTTTGATCTTATCTGATAAATCTATCTTTTCTTTTTTTGGGTCATTTTTCAATTCTAAAGACAAAAAAGAGTTATCGCCTTTATATAAATCATAGTTATTAAATTTACGTGTGTAAGTAGCGGCGATTTGTTTATTTTTTTTATTGCGTTTGTGTATAATTAATTCTAAGTTCTTATCCCTCCCTTTGCCATCTATTTTGTTTAAGTGAATTTCTAAATCTTCTTGATGAGGGTCCATGAAAAAGATTTCCTCTTTATAATCGTAATTACCGACTAAATCGATCAAAAATTTGTTCGGTTTTTTTGTCTTCTCTTGAGAAGGGGAAGAAATAACGATTGGTTTTTGATCCAAGAGCAATAAATCTTGAACAAAAAAATTTATTTTGCTAGGTTTGTTGTCTTTAAATTTATTTTGAAAATTTTTTATTTTATTTTGTAAACTAATTTGATAAACTTTATCTTCAAAAGTTGGATTTTCTTGAAGTCTTTTTTTCATTTCTTCAAATCTTTCGTTAATGTGGATCATATTGATCGATTGGGAAAAACTATCGGTGGTTTTATCGCCTTGAAGAACGCTTCTATTCATTCCTATAATTTGACCTTTATTGTTAAAAACCATTCCTCCGCTATTTCCGCTATCAATTTGAATATTGAAATTAATTTCTTTTTCGTTATGGTAAATAATGCTACCTTTTTTCAATAAATTAATTTCTGGATATTGTCTAGGACTTTGAGAGATGGGATTGACATAAGGCCATCCGGAACCAAAAAAACGATAATTATTTTCTTGAATTTGTAGTCTTTCGTTTTCGTATACGAAAGTAAAAGGTATTTTAGGGTTGTTTATCAATTGAGAACCCATACTATAAATATCTTCCCCTTCTTTTAAAGGTAGAGATGGTTCTGGTTGGAGGAAAGGTTGTTTCGCTGTTTGTAAAATATCTTCCACTTTTTTAAATAAGTCATGGTTGGAATCAATAAAAGTGACAATACCTATGTCATCTGTATCGCGCTTATTATCGATATAATTATATACAGAAGCTGTTTTCTGTTTAAATTCGTAGTTAAAAATATGAATACTTTCACCTTTGCGAGCGTGTTCTATCACGTGGCGGTTTGTTAAAAGATAATATTTATATTCTATTTCTTCTGTATAGTCGTTTTTAATTGTATCTATGTGCCAAATAAAACCAGAACCTAGAAAATCTTTATAAATGATTAAAAAATTAAGTTTCGATAAAGAACGGATTTTGCCGGCTAATAATTCTTTTTCAGAAAGAGACACGCCTTCTAAAGGAGAAATGGTTTCAGTAGGTAATTCTGTATGATGTGGTTTTTCAATATTTTTTAAAGAGGTTGAACAATAAGTATTAAATAAGTATTTTTTTAAATGTTGTTCAAATGAGATAACTTTTTCAGGAAAATTTTGATGAATTAAACCTAAAAAAAGACCATTTTGATCTAAGAAAATATTAAATTTTTTGTCTTCTTGACCTTTTTCTTTGATCTTGATTGGCAAAAAAAAATTATTATGAGTATCTTCTTGTTGGAAAAATTCTTCATCGTCCTCTATGGTACGGATACATTTTAAAAAATTATACATACTGTTAGAAGTGATAATATAGTTAATTTCGGTTTTGTTATTTTTATTCTTTTTATCAGGCAAAGAAATGCCGATAAATTCACCTTTGGTATTGAAAAAAATTTTATTATTTTTACCTTTAATAGAAATGGGCAAATAATGGGTATTATTTTCGTCGTAATCTTCACTTATGATGCCTTCTTGGAATGGCTTGATATTTTCTGTCGTATCCAAAGTAAAAGCGTATACTGTTTCCCCAATGTGAAATTTATGTCTTTTCAATTCATAAGAAGAAGCTGGTTTTTCTTTGTTTTTTTCTTTTTCGAAAATAGTTTGGATGTTTTTGTGAATTTTTTCAATAGTTTCGAATTTCTTTTTCATA
This sequence comes from Poinsettia branch-inducing phytoplasma str. JR1, assembly GCF_000309465.1. Lineage (NCBI taxonomy): Bacteria > Bacillati > Mycoplasmatota > Mollicutes > Acholeplasmatales > Acholeplasmataceae > Candidatus Phytoplasma > Poinsettia branch-inducing phytoplasma. The sequence goes on along the minus strand of NZ_AKIK01000096.1, from coordinate 280 downwards.
TCGTTATCGTTTGTCTTGGATAATTGATTATTTTGATTATAATGAAAAAGTTTTATCGGTTGTGTTTCCAAGTTAAAAAACATACGGTAATAAAAAAAAACAGCCAATAAAAAGATAAAAAAAGAAATGAATAAGTATTTTTTGGGTATTTTATTCACGTACATAAAGTTATTTTATCTTTCTTCTTTCTTTAGTTTTATGATATATTTAGCTTTACAAAATAAATAAATAGAATTGTTTTTTTAAGATCTTAACTATATTATATATTATTTTTTATCTG
>NZ_AKIK01000097.1:0-8188 GCF_000309465.1 Poinsettia branch-inducing phytoplasma str. JR1 | reverse complement strand
AAAAATCTTTTTAAAAATCATCATTCAATGTAAAGATAATGAATCTGGTCAGGTCTTGATTGAAGCAGCCATAAGTTTAATTTCATGTGAGTGATGATTTTTAAAAAGATTTTTTTATAATTGAAAATAAACCAATAAAAAGGAATCTATTTGATTATGAATTTATTTATAAAAAAAAACAAAATTCAGCTTTTACCTTTTGTTTTTAATTCCGTTGAAGGAAATGCTTTTCGCGAAGAAAATTGTCTTTTTAACGATCAAGAAAAAAAAATTGAGTTTTTTTATTTAAAACAAAGTAAATATAATTCCTTTTTTTTGAACATGAATCAATATGTAGTTTGGACTTATTTAAATGGTGTTTTTAGAATTTTGATTCATGAAGAATATTATGATAAATTCAACGCTTTATATCAAAAAGAAATTAATTCTTTTTATATGAAATTTATTTATGAATTGTTAAATAAACGCGCAAACATAATTACAAAAAACTTTTTGTCTTTAGGAATAGGTTTTGCCACTTCTCTTGTTTTATCTACTTTAGTTAAATTATCAATTTCAAATTTAAATGGTTATAAAGTTGTTATGTTATTCGCTTTACCGATTATTTTATTTTTAATCATTTTTATGTTTTTTATGAAAAAAAGCGATAAGAAATTCCAATTGGATAAAAAAAAATTATTTATCCAATTTATTCAAGAATCTGAAAATTTTTTAGGCAAAGAAGAATTAGAAAACATTTTAACGCAACATAGACTTTACAGACATGTTTCAGAAAACGAATAAAAATTATTTTTATGAAAAAATTTTTTAAAAAAGGAGGTTAACAGAAAATGAATTACGAAGCTATCGTTATTGGTGGCGGGCATGCCGGCGTAGAAGCCGCTTTAGCCTTATCCAAAAAACATAAAACTTTATTAATTACAGGCAATTTAGAACAAATTGCCACTCTTCCTTGTAACCCTTCTATCGGCGGACCAGCCAAAGGCGTCGTTGTAAGAGAGATTGAAGCTTTAGGCGGTATTATGGGAAAAGCAGCCGATTTATCGCAAATTCAAATGAAAATGTTAAATACTTCTAAAGGACCCGCTGTAAGAAGTTTAAGAGCTCAAATTGATAAAGTAAAATATCCTAAAGTAGTTATTCAAATATTAAAAGAAGCTGCTAATTTAACTTTATTAGAAGGTTTAGTGGAAGAATTAATTATTAAAAAACAACAAGTTAAAGGGGTTAAATTGCAAGATGGAACACTTATTTATAGTGAAGTTGTTGTTATGACGACAGGAACTTATTTATCCAGTAAAGTTTTGATGGGAAAATCAAAAATCAACTCGGGTCCTAATAATGAACCAACCACTTATGGAATTAGCAAACAATTGAAAGAACATGGTTTTGAAGTTATTCGTTTGAAAACAGGCACTCCACCTAGAATTCAAAAAGATAGCATTGATTATACTAAAGCTAAAATGCAATTTGGCGATGGCATTTTACAAACTTTCAGTTCTCCTTCAGTTATTGACGATTTAGGAGTTCAAGAACCTTGTTATTTGCTTCATACTAACGAACAAACTCACGAATTAATCGAACAAAATTTATATGAATCGGCGATGTATGATGGTCAAATAGAAGGAACGGGTCCGCGTTATTGTCCTTCTATAGAAGATAAAGTAGTGCGTTTTTGCGATAAAAAACAACATCAAATTTTTATTGAACCAGAAAGTTTAGAATCTGATGAAATGTATTTACAAGGTCTTTCTACAAGCATGCCTAAAGAAATACAACATAAAATTTTAAAAACTATTCCTGCTTTAGAAAATGCTAAAATAGTTAGATATGCTTATGCTATTGAATATGATGCGTTCAATCCTAACCAATTAAAACATACTTTAGAAACTAAAAAAATAAATAATTTATTTTTTGCTGGTCAAATCAACGGTACTAGCGGTTATGAAGAAGCTGCTTGTCAAGGTTTAATGGCTGGAATTAACGCTAGTTTAAAACTGCAAAATAAAGACGGTTTGGTTTTAAACAGAAATGAAGCTTACATTGGCGTTTTAATTGATGATTTGATCAATAAAGGAACCAAAGAACCTTATCGTTTATTGACTTCAAGAGCAGAATTTCGTTTATTATTAAGACATGATAACGCTGACTTAAGATTAACTCATTATGGTTTTGAATTAGGCTTAGTGGATGCAAAAACTTATAAAAATGTAGACAAAAAACGTCTAGAAGTAGACATGTTAAAAGAAAAATTACAAGCAACTTTTTTTGAAGTTAATGAAAAGAATTTAAATTATTTAAAAGAACATGACTCTTCTTTAATTACGGAAAAAGTGAGTTTATATAAATTATTAAAAAGAACAGAATTAAATAAAAATATTTTGAAATTTGTTTTTGATCAACAATATACACCGGAAGTTTTAGAACAAGTTGAAATTCAAGTTAAATACGAAAATTACATTTTAAAAGCCGAAAAAGAAGCTCAAAAACTTCTTCAATTAGAAACCAAAACAATTCCTATTGATATTGATTATTCAGTAATTCACAATTTATCTAAAGAAGCTAAAGAAAAATTAACAACAATTAAACCTTATAATTTAGGTCAAGCATCCAGAATTTTAGGAGTTAATCCAGTTGATATTTCTATTTTATTAGTTTTTTTACAAAGGACTCAAAATTTTGTTTAATCAAATATTAAAAGACACATTTAATTTAAACGAATTGCAATTAGAACAATTTAAAATATATTATTCTTTTTTAATAGAATACAACGAAAAAACCAATTTAACCTCTTTATCGAGTGAAAAAGATGTTTATTTAAAACATTTTTATGATTCTTTATTGATTTCTCAAAATATTGATTTGAATAAAATTGATACTTTAAGCGATTTAGGCACTGGAGCCGGTTTTCCTAGTATCCCTTTAAAAATTTTATTCCCTCATTTGAAAATTTTTTTAATTGATTCTTCTTTAAAAAAAATTAATTTCTTAAAATCATTAGTTAAAAAACTGAATTTAACTGATGTATTTTTATTTCATCAAAGGATTGAACAACACGATAAACAATATGATTTAGTGATCGCTAGAGCTTTAGGCAAATTAAAATTAATTTTAAAATTAGCTTCTCCTCTTATTAAAAAAAAGGGTTATTTTATAGCAATGAAAGGACCTAATTACGAGTCAGAATTGAAACATCTTAAAATGACGAAAATAAAATTAAAAAAAAAATTCTTTTTAGAATTACCGGAAGAATTAGGCAAAAGAGTTAATTTATTATTTCAAAAAATAAATTAACTCTTTTTATATATTAAATCTTAAAAATGTAATTCTTTTGGGGCAATTTATTGTTTATTGATGAATTATCTTCATTTGTGGGAAATATTTTTTCAACGGCGAAGAAAAGAAAAAATCCATCGTTAACTTTAAAAAGTAACGATGGATTTTATTGTTTAATCGACAAACGAATATTCATTTTTTCGAAAAACAGTTACTCGACGTTGTTCAGTGTAAATGGCTTGGTTTATATTTTCTGTTTTGGCAGGTTCAATGTCTTTTGCTTCTAAATTTTTAATTAAGTCTTTAATAACATCTTCTTTATTTAAAACAAAATTAAAAGCGAATGCGTTCCAAAATTCCCATCCATTACGTTCTAAAACTCTTTGACGGTTTAAATCATGATCATCTTGTTCGGCACTTTGTAATCTATCGCCGTGACAATCAATAGCTAAACGGTTATCATTATCCCCTTCAACCACTAAATCAATTCGGTAAGAACCGACTTTAACTTGAGGAAGAACACGGTAACCTAAATCAACTAAAATATCATAAATTTGACGTTCAAAATCTGTTTCACAAAGAGTTCTTAAATTTTTATTTTTTTTCTCTTCTTGACTAAAAGGCAAACTAAAATGTTTAATAATTCCACGTCTTAAGACGTCTTTATTGCTGAGTTGATTCTCATTCATTTCTATACTGCGGACTAAATACATACGATCACGAGCACGAGAAGCAGCAACATTGAAACGTTGATAAGCATCTTCTTTAGTCAAAGGCATTGGTTTTTTACCGTTAGGACGGAAAGACACCACTAAAGAAAGGAAAATAATATTTCTTTCTTCGCCTTGAAAAGTTCTAGCGTTTCCACATTTAATAGCATGACGTTCTAAAAGATCATTAGGTAATTCTCTTTCTAGCATATCGTAAATATAATGTTCTTGACAATCACCTTTTAAAGTAACAACCCCAATAGTTTTATCTTTCATCCTAGGATCGGCACAAATTCTTTTGATCTCATCCACAATATAACGAGCTTCTGCTTTATTAATTTCTTGTTTTTCATCTTCACAAGCTCCATCAGTTACTAAAACATCGATTAGTGGCGGATCAAGACGTTCAGATTTTTTCGGCAGACGCATTGGTTGGATTTCATTATGGTAAAATTCTCTATTAGAATATTCAATAATAGGAGAAACGGAACGGAAATGTTCTTTTAACATAATTTTTTCATGAGCGAAAACTACTTGAAATAATTCATAAATAGAAGAACCTGAGCTTAAATGTCCTTGATAACGTTTGACTTGATTTTTGAGGAAACGTTGAGATAAAATTTGTGTTTTGCTCACATCAGAAATATCATGAGGACCAACCTGTTTATCATCACCAACAATTAAAATTTTATCAGCTCTTAAAAAAGCTGCTAAAGCAGATAAATCAGATTGAGAAGCTTCATCGATAATTACTAAATCAAAATTACCTATTTGAGAAGGTAAAACTTCAGAAATTTTATCATGAGGCATAATCCAACAAGGAATAGCGTTAGATTCTAAAATATTAGTTAAAGCTTGACGTGCTTGACGTCTATGAATAGGAGCTTTTTTACCAGTTCCTTTTCCTATTTTAGCGATATGAGTGATAAAAGATTGTAAAGCTGATTCCATATCAGGAGTGCTTTTACGAGAGACTTGTAACCAAGTTTTTTTAGACACTATTTGCTTATAAACTTTTTCTAAATCAATAATTTTTTGTTTTCTCTTTGCTTCCATTTTGTTTAAATAGTCGCGAGTTTGCAAATTATCCAGATGAACTTCAAGTTGTTTTAACCACCAAATTTCATCCCAATCATTAGGTAAAAGATTATCAGAAGAAGAATTTAGAGGAGGTTTATTTCTTAAATCATCAGCCCATAAAGGAGCTCCTGATTTTTCAATCAATTCAGAAACTTTTTTAATGGTTTCAAAATTTTCTTTTAAAGTGTCTAAATTTTTGATTTCTTTTAAAAAGGAATCTGTTTCTTTTTTCAAACTTTTAACGTTTATTTCTGGATTTCCACATTTTTCTTCAATTAAATTTTGGACATTTTCAAATAATTCAGCAGAAGATATTGAAAAAACATTCTTGATTTTATTTTTCTGTTTAAAAGCGTCTCTAACATTATGAAATTCAATATTTTTTTGTAAATCGTTTTGCAATTGAGTTAATAAATCAAGCCTATTAGGAATTTGCTTTATTTCTGGAAATTTAGGTAATAATTCAGAAACTAATTTGATTATTTCTGCGTCTCTAATATCTTTTTCAATTAAATATTGATAATGATCAGACACTTTTTTCAAATGTAAAATATGTTTAGGGTTGAAAGTGCTTGGATCAGAATTATCATAGTTCACTAATTCATCACTTAATAATAAATTAGAAGCTAAACCGTTTTGCCAGATGATAATTAAATTTCTCATCTTTTTTCTTAAACAGAAATATTTTTGAACATGTTTCCAATCTTCTTTATTTTCAGGTCTGTTAGAAATAATGACAATTGAAGACAATTTTTTTTTTTCCGCTTTTTTGCCAAAACTAAATAAACCAAAAGCGCTTTTGCCTGAAGCTTTTTTATTAATAGCCTTCATAATTTCAGAATCTAATTCTAAATTAGCGAAACTAGCGACAGGTCTTGTTAAAAAATCTTGTTGTTGTGCTACTGTTTCTTGAATGTCTTTATAAAAAACGGCGAATTCTTTTAAAGGTAAGTCGTGTCTAGATTTTTTTAAAGTATTTTTAATGGAATCATGCCAAGTAAATTTTTTTTCACCATCAATTAAGGATTGGTTTAATTTTATTTGGTATTCTAGCATTTTCAGAAGGTGTTGAGCTTTTTCTAAAATTTTATCATTTTTAAATTCTAAAGAAAAAATTTTATTCTCTTTTATTTCTTTTTTTATGGAGTCGTAAGTAATAATATTTGTGTGAATTTCCATTAAATTTTCTACTAAATCTGGTTCAATTGCAGGTATTTCTATATTTAAATAAGAAATTTTTTTGCCCACTTTAAGACGAGTTTTTTTTAGTTCAGCAATATCTTCTGATTGGAATAAAGGAGCATTTGTTAATTTTAATTTATCTTTAAACCATTCAATTTTATGACGCTTTTTAACTAATGTTTTTGAAGCATCTAAAGGTTTTATAGGAGGGCGAGATTGTTCCGGCAAAAAAACAATTAAATCAAAATTACGTTGAAAAAATTCTTTAATCTTTTGTTCAATATGAGCTAATTCATTTTGAATGAAATCTATTTCTTTTTCTAAAGAGGAAATATCTTTTTCAAATTTATCTTCATCAATAGAGTTGATTTGGTCTTTAATAACTGAAACATTATGTTCCAATTGTTTTAAATCTTCTTGTTCGCTGGATAAAAAACTAACCGCTAGAGGTCGTATTTCTGGAAGTAATTTATCTCTTAAAACGTTAAGAGCGTTTTTTTTCATAGATGTGACTAAAACTCTTTTACCTAAAGTTAAATAATGAGAAAGAATATTAGCGATTGTATGGGTTTTACCAGTTCCAGGTGGTCCTTGAACTACTAATCCTTCATAAATTTCTAACTTTTGAATTATTTTAACTTGTTCTTCGTTAGAAGCCATAGTGAAAAATAAATCTTTTACAGGAACAACCTCAGGATCTTCGTTAAAAGAGTAATGAATTTCCAAGCTTCTAAATTCTGGCATTTTAATTTTTTTACGGGAATCTGATTGTTCTTCAAGAATAGATAAAATTCCTTTCGGTATATCAGGTAAATTTCTTGTAGCTACTTGAAATTGACTTTGAAAACGTTCTAAATCTTGAATTAAAAATTTATTATCACGTGGACGAATGAAAACTACCCAATTATCAGTAATTTTTAATTTTTCCGTTATTGGTAATAAAGTGCGATCATTATTCCCTTGTGGTTGATATTCCCCTTGCGGATCAAGATGAGAAGCTGCTATTTTAAGAATATAATCAAAAGTTTTAGTATTATAAGGAGAAAAAACCACATTTTTACCTTCTTGAGAAACTAATGAAGAATTTTTCCAAGCCGTTTCAATAGCGGAAACACCAGGATTTTGAATAAAAGTGTAAATATCTAACTCTAATTGAGGCTCTCTAAGAGGCATTAATTCCATAGAATTAGTTCTTTCGTTCATATGGATTTCTAAAGCGTGACTAATTAAAGGATAACGAATTTTGGATTTTTTACCATCTGAATTCCATAAAACTATTCCTACTCCTAAAACCAATTCACGATGAGAATCATCTTGATTACTTCTAAATTCTTGTTCTAATTTATATAATTTTTTATATAATTGTCTTGTTTTGCTAATGTCGGCTTCTTTTTCAGCCCAAATTTTCCAAGTATTTTGGTAATAATTGTCAAAATCAGTTTGAAGAGATTGATTTAAAGGTAAAAATTCTTTTAGAAAAACAAAATCTTTTACATTTTCTTCATTAAAATTTGTTGTTATAGGGAAACCTGATTCTTTTAGTTTTGATTTTTTGACTTTATTTTTTAAAACAGGCAAAATTCTATAATCATCAGAAATATTTAACCATAATTTTAATAAAGGATTTTTAGTTATTTGAGGAGCAACAGGAGGAGCGAAACGTTCTATTGTTATCCAAACATCTCCTTTTTTCGCTTTAGGATTCATATACACCCCTGGCAAAGCTAAGAGAGTATTCTCATGATAATACCATTCATGATTTTCGACATCAATTATAATTTTATCACGTATTTTTTTAGTTTCTTTTGTGAAATCCAATAACGACAAAAGACGTTTGTATTTTATGTTCATATAAAATTTTTTTTCTTTCTTTGAAGTTTAAGAAGAAGTGAGATGAGATGTTTAAAAACAATTTTAAATATTTGAATAAATAATAAAAT
>NZ_AKIK01000098.1:0-1547 GCF_000309465.1 Poinsettia branch-inducing phytoplasma str. JR1 | reverse complement strand
ATAAACAATAACAAATAAAATAAATAAAATAAATAATGATTATGATAACGAAAAATATAAACAAGTAGTATACTAATTTGTTAAAATCAGTAATACTATTTAAAAATAAATAAGAAATAATTGTAGATATAATTGTCAATAAGATTAAAAAAGTCAATTTCTGAAAAACACTTTTATATGATGTAAGAATTTGAGAGTCATCAATAATCTTTTGTTTTTGAGAAATTTGATTAATTTTTTTTGTAGTTGATTGTATACTTTGTTGACATTCTTTTTTATTATTAATATAAGTTTTAAAATTACTTTTATAAAATCGACTGGAAGGGTCGATAATAAAATCTAAATATTTTGTTTTTAAAATGATATATATAGTGATTAAACAACTAAAAATGTGAAATATGAAAAAATAAATTTTATGAAGAGTCATTATTTTAATTTTCCGCAATAAATATTTAAATATTGATTAGAATCTAAACCTCTTTTAGTTTGAATTAAGTTGATTAACATATGTGTAGAATCAAAAAGATTAACTTTATTAATTAATTTAGTCGTAAAAGGACAGTCAGAAGTTTTTTTCAATTCATATATTTCTAATTCATTTTTATTAGGAAAATTTATTGCAAACCCTAATGTTGTTTCGTAACTATTATTTTTGATTTCAAAATGAATATTATTTTTAATATGATTTTGAGATTCATATTTTTTTTCGCCCATTTCAATAGCTTCAAACACTTCAGGAAATAATACCTTACCCCAAGTTTTTCCTACTATTTTTTTAGTTCCTGTTTTTAGAGCTGTTTTAGCAATAGCATGACCTACTTTTTGATTTATTTTTTTCTTTATATATTCTTTAACTTTGTTTTTTATAGGTTTAGGAATTTTTTGGTATTGTGATATTTTTTCGATATCTCTTTGTTGAATACCCATTTCTTTTAACTCTTTGTTAGAAAATTCACCTTTTGATATTAATTTCTCTATTAAATTATCAAAATCAGGATCATCTAAAAATTTAGTTAAATGATTTAAAAATTCAATTACACTAGTAATGAAAGAAGGAGACATATCGCAATCACAAAAAGTGATATCTACTTGTTTAATTTCGTCTAATTGATTCGTTTCAAAAAAGAAAAACGCTTTTCCTTCGTCGTTTAAAATATAATATCTAACTATATCATTGATCATAGATACTCCATCATCTTTATGATCTAATATTTTATCAGCCATAAATGTTTTAAACCCATTCCAAAATAATTTTGCGGGTGGCACAAAATTAAGAGCTATACCAGTAGCATTCCCTACTAATTGACTTTTATTAGCATATTCTTGATAAGTTCGACAAGGCACCAATGTAATTCCAGGAATATCGTAAAAAACTCTTGCGTTATCGGCAAAAATATGACCATCCTCATGTCTCCAACATTGAAACAAATGTTTTTGATTCTTATCTTTCTCATAATCATTAGGATTAAAAGCATAAATTTGTCGTGTCCATAAAACTAAAAAAATCATTAATATAATAAAAAAAATAAAAAAAATTTAGTTGCAAG
>NZ_AKIK01000099.1:0-8556 GCF_000309465.1 Poinsettia branch-inducing phytoplasma str. JR1 | reverse complement strand
TAACTATGCTTCTGGATCAAAATTAATTTGTATATGTTATAGAATTTATTATAAGCCATTATTTACATTGAATCCTAATTGTAAATTGATGGATAAACAGATTAATGAAACCGTTTTGATTTAAACTAATTTTAATAAAGAGGAGTTTTTAATAATGGAACAAAAAAGAATTCAGGGTAAAGTAGATTGGTTTAATCCTGAAAAAGGGTTTGGTTTCATCACAATTGATACTGACGATCCTAATGCAGAAGGACAAAAAGGTAACGTTTTCTTTCATTACACATCTATCAAATTAGACAATAGCGAATACAGAACAGACAAATTTCGTACTTTAAACGCAGAACAAAAAGTTGAATTCACTATTAAAGAAGTTGAAGGCCGCGGTCTACAAGCTTTTGATATCGTTAAAGTAGAATAATAATTCATTAATTTGAAATATATTTTAAAAACAGACTTTTAATTAAAGTCTTTTTTTTTAATGTATAATATGTTTTTATTGTTTTAAACAAAAAATTTTATGGAGAAAGTAAATGAAAAAATTTAGTAGCGAAGCAGTGACCAAAGGTCATCCTGATAAAATAGCGGATCAAATTTCTGACGCTTTATTAGACGCTTATTTAAATGAAGATCAAGAGGCTAAAGTGGCTATCGAAACAGTTGTCACTAACCAAAAAGTTATCATTTTGGGCGAAATTAAAACTAGTTCTCCATTAGCTCCTCAACAAGTAGAAAAGATTATTAAAAACACTGTTCAACAAATAGGATATGACAGAAAAAACGAAAATTTTTCTTATGATGAATTATCTATCGTTAATTTAACTCACGAACAATCAGAAGAAATAAATAAAGCGGTTTTAAATAAAGGCGCCGGAGATCAAGGTTTGATGTTTGGTTATGCCACCAACGAAACACCAACCTTTTTGCCTTTGAATTTCTTTTTAACCAAAGCTTTAGCTTTAAAATTGACAGAATTAAGAGAAAATAAAACTTTACCTTTTTTAAGACCAGATGGGAAAACTCAAGTAACTATTTGTTATGATGAAAACAATAAACCTCTTTATATAGAAGCCATTGTGGTTTCTTGTCAACACAAAAAAAATATCACTCAAGAAGAAATTAAAGAAGAAATTATAGAACATGTTATCAAACCAGTTATTGATCCTCAATTAATGAACGAAAAAACCAAGATTTTTGTCAATCCATCTGGTAGTTTCGTCAATGGGGGTCCTGGTTCGGACGCTGGTTTAACAGGTAGAAAAATTATTCAAGACACTTATGGCGGGGAAGTTCGTCATGGCGGCGGTTGTTTTAGCGGTAAAGATGCTTCTAAAGTGGACCGTAGTGGTGCTTATATGGTGAGATATTTGGCTAAAAATATCGTTGCTGCTGGTGTTTGTGATAAATGTGAATTACAAATTTCTTACGCTATCGGAATAGAACAACCAGTAGGTTTATTTATTAATACCTTTAATACTAATAAAGTGCCTGAATCATTAATTATCCAGACAATTCAACAAAATTTTGATTTAACTCCGCAAGGAATTATTAATCAATTAAAACTAAAACAACCCCTTTTTCAAATAACTGCTAGAGATGGACATTTTGGCAGACAAGATGATTTATTCGAATGGGAAAAAACCGATAAAATAGCTGTTTTTCAAAAATTATTAACATAAATGTTATGAAACTATATAATATTAATATAAGCAAATGTTAATAAAATAATTATAAATAAGGGTTCTGATTTATGAATGTTAAAAAATTAGTAAAAGAAGTATCTTTTCGTAATGAAAATTTTAGTCAATGGTACACAGATGTTTGTTTGAAATCAGAAATGATTGATTATTCCGATATCAAAGGTTTTTTTATTTATTTGCCGTACGGTTATGCTCTATGGGAAATGATTCAACAATTTATGAACCAAGAATTAAAAAAAACTAACCATCAAAACGTGTATTTTCCTTTAGTCTTTACAGAAAATTTATTTCAAAAAGAACAGCAACATATTGAAGGATTTGCTCCTGAAGCGATGACTATCAGCAAAATAGGCGATAAAACTCTGCCAGAAAAATTAATTATTAGACCTACTTCTGAAGTGTTATTTTCTCAATATTATGCTAAAAAAATAGTGTCTTATCGTGATTTACCTAAATTATTTAATCAATGGTGCACCGTTGTTCGTTGGGAAAAAACCAATAAACCTTTTTTAAGAAGTAAAGAATTTTTATGGCAAGAAGGGCATACAGTTCATACTACAAAAGAAGAAGCTTTACAAGAAAGCTTCGATATTTTAAATTTATATAAAAAATTAGGTCAAGAACTGTTGGCCATCCCTTTTATTTCTGGCAAAAAAACCGAAAAAGAGAAATTTAAAGGCGCGGAAGTGACATATTCTATTGAAGCTTTAATGTATGATGGACAAGCTTTGCAAGCCGGAACTTCACATTATTTAGGTACTAAATTTTCTGAAGCTTTTGAGATCACTTTTCAAGATGCTAATTTGCAAAAACAATTCGCTCATCAAACCTCTTGGGGCATTTCTTCTCGCTTAATAGGAGCTTTAATTATGGTTCACGGCGATGACGAAGGTTTAGTGATGCCGCCTTATATCGCTCCCGTACAAATCGTCATTGTACCTTTGCAAATGAAAAACGAACAAGTAGTGGAAAAAGCGCACCTTTTATACCAACAATTAAGCGCTTCTTATAGAGTGAAAATAGATTTACAAAATAAAAATATAGGTTGGAAATTGAGCAATCACGAACTTAAAGGCATACCTTTAAGAATAGAAATCGGTAAAAAAGAATTAGAAAACGGAGAATTAACTCTTTTTATCAGACACAATTCTACTAAAATAAAAGTGGCTGCAAAAGATTTATTAGAAGTAATACCTCTTCTATTAAAAAAAATTCACCAAGAAATGTATCAAAAAGCTTCTGATCATGTTAAAAATAACACTTATCAAGCTAAAACTTATGATGAATTTAAAGAAAATCTACAAAAAACAGGATATATTAAAATGAGTGTTTATGAAAATGAAGCCGAAGACATTATTAAAAAAGAGACAGGCGCTATCGCTCGAGTTATTTTAGACGAACCTTTAATAACAGAAATTTGCCCTGTAACCAATAAAAAAGCTAACCAAACGGTGTTATTTGCTAGAGCTTATTAATAAATTAATTTATCCCAAGAAGATCCTTCTGAGGATAAATCACATATGCTTTGACATTTGTCATATTATATGTTAGAATAAAAACAGTTATTTCCTAGAAGTAAAAAGAGAAATAAAAGGGGATTTGATTGCTTAGATATATGGAAAATGATGATTTAACAGAGAATTTAAATAATACGATTTATAGCCTATTTTTCGCTTGTGTGAAAAATAAGAAAGAGGTTATAAATTAAAGTGGACTATTTCAACGTTTATCTAATGATTTTTGGATTAATTTTGTTGAATGCTTTTTTTGCTGCGATCGAAATATCATTAGTAACCTTAAGTGAAAGTAAAATTAATTTAGAAATTAAAAATGGTTCTAAAAAAGCCTTAAAAATAAAAAAATTAAAAGAAACTCCTACTCATTTTTTATCTGTTATTCAGATAATGATTCATATTTTAACCTTTGTTCAAGGTTATCTTTTGAAAAATGATGATTTAGGAATTTATTTCACAATCGGTTTAGTGGTTGTTTCTATTGTTTTTGGAGAAATTACTCCAAAAAGAATAGCTTTAAACTTTCCTTTGAAAACAGCTTATTTTTTATTAGATCTTTTCAATGTTTTTTGTTTCATAACTAAACCTATTGTTTGGTTATTGAACCAGATAAGCAACATTATTTTATATGCTTTAGGAATTGATCCACATAAAAAAAATGATGCTGTAGCTGAAGATGAATTGAGATATTTACTAAACACTTCTTACCGTAAAGGTATTATCGATAGTAGCGAGAATAATATGATTCAAAACATTTTTGACTTTGATGAAACCAAAGTTTCGGATGTAATGCGTCATAGAAAAGAAATTATCGCTATTAAATCAGATGTTACTCGCGAAGAATTAACTGATTTGATTTGTTCGGAAAAATACACAAGATTCCCCGTTTATGAGAAAAGTCTTGATAAAATAATCGGTATCGTTCACGTAAAAGATGTTTTTAAAGGATTAATAGAAGTGGATAAAAACCATTTACAATTCGACATTAAAGATTTCCTTCGCAAAGCTTATTACGTAATGGAATTTAAAAACATTAGTGAATTGTTTAAAGAAATGCAATTGAAACAAAACCATATTGCTATTGTAGTTGATGAATATGGTGGAACTGCTGGGATTGTCACTATTGAAGATGTAATTGAAGAAATCCTGGGCGATATAGAAGATGAATACGACAAACAGAACCAAGAAATTATCCAAATTTCTGAACACGAATATATCATCAAAGGAACTACTCACTTATACGATATAGAAGAAGAATTAAAAGCAGATTTACCTATTGATGATTACGAAACTTTAAGTGGTTTTATGCTAGGGAAATTTAAAAGAATTCCTGAAAATAACGAAAAAATTCAAATAATTTATAATAACTGGAAGTTTGATGGTTTAGCTCATGATGGTTTAGTGATTACTAAAATTAAAGTTTCTAAAATTGAACTAGTTCAACAAATAGCTCAAAACTCTGAAGAATAACCAGAATTATAAAAAGTTTAATATATTTTAAAAGGAGTTTTTTTTTAACTTCTTTTTTTTGTGCGTTGATAATGATAAATTTTTTTATGTGTTAAAAACGATGAAATTAAAAAAAATGACTATAAAATGAAAAATTACTATTAGAAAGTCTTTCCTCGCTGATGGAATCCTTATTTTACCAATTAAATCTCAAAAAATTAGAAAAAGCATTAAAGACCGATTTTGCAAAAGGTTTAGATAATGCTAAAGTTCAACAAAAACGTTTAAAATATGGTTTTAATCTTTTGCAAGAACCGGTTACTTTTTCCTTTTGGAAAACATTTAGACAACAATTTAATGATTTTTTCGTTTATCTTTTATTAATAGCATCTGCCATCACGTTCATAATGGGTTTTATTTCCCACCAAAAAGAAGAAATTTTGGAAAGTATTTTAATTTTAATCATTGTTTTGATTAACGCTTTTTTGGGCGTTATTTATGAAAATAAAACCCAAAAATCATTATTAATGGTTAAAAACAAAACCAAACCTTATAGTAAAGTTTTAAGAAATAACCAAAAACAATTGATTTCGCAAGAAGATCTGGTCGTAGGAGATATAGTTTTTTTAGAAACCGGGGATATTGTTCCGGCTGATATCAGGTTAATCCAATCCAACCATTTAAAAATTAATGAATCAGTGTTTACAGGTGAAACTTTATCAGTTGCTAAAAAACATCAAGATAACGATCAACCTTTTAGTTTATTTAACGCTTTTAACATAGTTTTCATGAGTACAGTCGTGGCTTATGGTAACGCCAAAGGAGTGGTTTTAGCCACAGGGATGAAGACTCAGATTGGTAAAATTACTCAATTTACCTTAATAAATCAAACGACTAAAACTCCTTTAGAAAAAAATATTGCTCATCTATCTAAATTGTTGAGCGTTATTATCGCTTTTTTAATTATAATTAATTTTTCGTTAAACCTATTGAAACATTATTGGTTTGGCAAAAACATAGATTTAACCGTTCTAAAACATTTTTTATTTTCTTCTATTGCTTTAGCGGTAGCGGTTATTCCGGAAGGTTTATTGGCTATTATCACCATTATTATGATTTTAGGTATTAAAAAACTAGCAAACCAAAAAGCTATCGTTAAAAATTTAAAAACTTTAGAAATCTTAGGAACTGTGAGTGTTATTTGTACAGATAAAACAGGCACTTTAACTTATAATAAAATGAATATTAAACATTTATATACATCGAACAATGTTTTTTCGGTTAATAACGTTTTACCTTTGCCCAAAGATGTTTTAAGATTGGTTAAATATGGTTGCTTATGTAATAATGCGACTACGCAAAAAGACCAAAATAACAAGATCAATAATATTATCTCTGATCCTGTAGATCAATCTTTTATTGATTTAGCTTATTTATGGCAAATAGATGTTAATTTATTAAGAGAAGAAAATATACGCCTTAAAGAATTTCCTTTTGATGATAAATATAAATTAATGATTACTATTCATCGATTAAAAAGTCGTAAATATATCATTATTAAAGGAGCTGGAGAAATAATTTGTAATTTATCCAACTATGTAGATTACCAAGGCAAAATGCAGGAAAAACAGTTAAATAATGAGCATCTGATAAACAATGAATTAACACGAATGACTCAAAAGGGTTATAAAGTGTTAGGTGTGGCTTATGTTGATTTTTTTCAAGAAGAATGGTTGCAAGAAGATACCACTTTAGATGAATTATTGTCCCAATTACAAAATAAAATCGTTTTTTTAGGTTTGGTTGCTATACAAGATCCTATTAGGCCAGAAATTTTTGCAGCTATTCAAGATTGTCGCAACGCTTCTATTATTCCTATTATGATCACAGGCGATCATTTATATACTGCCGAAAAGATAGCTAAAGAATTACACATTTTAAAACATCCGTACGATTTAGCTATTAACGGAGATATGTTCGAACAAATGAGCGAAAGCGAAATGAAAATTAAATTACCTTATATTAAAGTTTATGCTAGAACTAAACCAGAACAAAAATTAAAAATTGTGCAAGCTTGGCAGAAATCAGGTCATATTGTGGCTATGACAGGTGATGGAGTGAACGATGCTCCTAGCATCAAACAAGCTAATATTGGTATTTCTATGGGCGTAAATGGTACAGAAATCGCTAAACAAACAGCTGATATCGTTTTAACAGATGATAATTTCAATACTATTAAAAACGCTATTGAAGAAGGAAGAAATATTTTTTTAAACATTAAAAAAAGTATTCTTTTCCTTTTAAGTTGTAATATGGGCGAAATAACTGTTATTTTATTAAATACTTGTTTAGGACATTTCTTTTTCACTTATGATTTTGTTATTCTTAGTGCTTTGCAAATTCTTTGGATTAATTTAGTCACCGATTCTTTGGTTGCTTTAGGGTTAGGCATGGAACCTAAAGAAAAAGATTTAATGAAGCAAAAGCCACGCAATATTAAAAATACTTTACTAACGGCTGCTTTGTTTTATAAAATAGCTTTAGAAGGGTTCTTTTTAGGTTTATTAACTTTCTTAGCTGCTTGGATTGGTTATAAGCTGCATCCTCAGGAAGCAGCCAAATACGGACAAAATTTCGCCTTTTTTGTCTTATCTTTTTCGCAATTAGTACACGTTTTTAATTTAAGACATTTGCGTAAATCGGTTTTTTCACTTCAGACCAACTGGGTTTTAATTAAATTCTTTCTGATTAGTGTTTTTTTACAAATGATTATTCTATTCGTCCCTTTTTTAAAAGAAAACTTTCAATTAGCTGATTTATCGTACAAAGACTTTCTCATCATTTTTATGTTATCAATGAGCCCTTTATTGGTGGTAGAGATAGTGAAAAAAATGTTTAAAAAGAAAGATCAATAGAATAAAAATCAATAGATGATGTAGATCATCTATTTTTTTTCTTTATAAAAGAGTGTCGGTTATTGGCTCCAACATAATTAAATAACAATTTTGGGCGGATTTAGTTAAATGGAGGTAAAAATGAATACCTATGGAAAAACTATCTCTAAATTTGTAAAAACCAGGGTTAAATTTGATATATGTCCTAGCGAAATAAATTTTTTTATCGATTAAATCATCGATATTTTTAATAATTAATTTTTTCTCTAAAACATTATATTTGATATTGCTCTCTTTATTGACTAAAACAAAATTTTTAACATATTGATCGGCTGTTTCGACAGCAGAAACACCTTTGAAATAATTTTTCCAAATTTTACTTTTGGGTAATTTATGAGAATTAATCATTTTTTGTGGATCAAAATCTAAGACAATTGGTTCTATAGGGATATTTTTGTTAACAGAGGTAAAAGATTTTATCATTTGGTGTTGATAAAATATCAAAATAGGAGTCCAAAATAAAATCCCTATCAATAAATTAATGAAGATGGTTTTTATTTTTAACATTTTTTAACCTTTATTGTGTATTTTTAAATAAATATCATTACGACAAGGGACAAAAGATCAATAAAAACTGCTTTTTTATTGATATCTAAAAAAAAGTATCCCTAAAAATAATAAACTTTTTTAAAATCGCATCGTGAAAAAAAATATTATTTTTTTTGATTTTGCTCATTTTAACCATCTTTAAAACAAATAATCTCAAATTATTTTTAAAAGTGTGATATTATAAATTTTTAAGATAAAAATAAAATAATTTTCACAAAAACTTTCCTTTTTCCATTGTTATCAACTTATTTATTAATAGAGTGAACCATCAAAGTGGTACCAAAAGAAAACAACTAATTGAACCAAATTGTTTATTAATTAAAAATAAACAGTTTGGTTTTTTTTATTTAGCCAAACTTAAAAAAGGAGTTTTAAAAATGAACGAACAAGCCA
>NZ_AKIK01000100.1:0-1464 GCF_000309465.1 Poinsettia branch-inducing phytoplasma str. JR1 | reverse complement strand
AAGAAGGGAATAAAAAAAATTGCTTAATTTAAATTTGTTGGCTTTTTAAAAAAACACAAAAATCCTTTCTTTTTGAAAAAGGTTGGCTTTTTTGATTATTTAATTGTTTTATTTTTTTTATCATGACAAGTTGAACAAACTTCTCTTTTTGGTTTTTTGCAATTCAAACATTTTGTTGCAGTTTTTACATTTAAAATGATTTTGAACAGGACAATGACACATAAATAAAGTTATTTTAACTGGTTTTTCTGTTTTTTTATTAATAATGTCAAATTCCCATTCATAATTATTTTTTTGCTTTTAAAAGGATCTTTTTTTGAAGAGGACAACAATATTTTTTAATTTTCAATAATAAAGGAATAGCACTTAACAAAATACCTAGCAAAAAAAGATTATTAAGGCAAACTCCAAGGAATCCTTGGGCCTCTTTATAATGATGGCCGCCCAAAAACTTTAACAAATAATTATTTAAAGCGCATTTTTCATGAGGATTCATAAAATTATAAGGATAACTATACCATTTTTGATCACTCACAAAACCCAAAAACAAAGAATAAAAGAGATAAAAGAGTGGATGGAACAAAGCTATTAAACTTTGTTTAAATTTTAAACAAACTATATCCTGATTCAGAAAATAAAACAAAACATATAAAAGAGGAAAATAGGTGTGTTCGAAACAACTAGTATGCAAAGGATTAGTTATTAAAAGGTTCCATTCGGAATAAGGAGTAGCAATTAACCACCAAACCAATCCTGTTAACAACATATCCACTAAAACGATAAAAGCAAATAAAGAATATGCTTTATGATGTCGAAATTTAGTAAGACTAAGAATTAAAAAAAGAATGACTAAAAAATTACTTTGAGCGGTAAAAAAATACAAAGTAGCATATAAAGTACAATAAACAGTTAATTTTGTTTGTTCTCCAAATGATAAAGGAGTTAAGTTTAAAAAAGTATTAATTTGATAAAGATATAATATTTTATCTACATAAACCACCACAGCCAAGATTAAAACAAGAATAATAAAGGATGTTTTATAAAATGTATTTCTTTTAGCGATCATCGGTTGATCATGAGCGCCTTTTTTTCTTACAGCCAATTTTTAGTATTTCCTTTCTTGATAATGTTTTTTTTAGGGGTCTCCATCCATTACTTGATTATTATTAAAAATAAACAATAATCCTAAGAAAGAACATAAACAAAAACTTATTATTTTAAATCGATTTTGTAATTTAATCATTAATTAAATCTCCTTTATTTTTTATTAATTGTTTTGTTTCCATTCTTAAATTATCTTAGACTATTTCGATTAAAAATGCGATTTTGTTTTTTTGTTGATGTTGGTTTTTTTGTAATTCTAAATTTTCTATTTTTTTTTTTTTTTATTAAAAATTCATTTATTGATGTATTTATAATAGTGATATTTAATTCTAAATTTTTAATTTTAGCATCATGAATTTG
>NZ_AKIK01000101.1:0-4426 GCF_000309465.1 Poinsettia branch-inducing phytoplasma str. JR1 | reverse complement strand
AGAGATATCCATGGGCCCCTTGATAAGGAAGACTGGAAAATATGCATGGCCATGCTCAAATAAGTATTAATATTATTATTTATTATATTTAAGTTGTTGACAGATATGTTTTTTTGTTTTATAATTAGTGAGATAGAGTATTTTTAAAGAAAGCAGGTTTGGAATAAAAAATGTCAGTTAAAATTCGTTTACAACGTTTTGGTGCTCATAAAAAACCTTTTTATCGTGTAGTTGCTATAACTTCCAAAAATAAAAGAGATGGCAAATTTTTAGAAATTTTAGGAACTTATGAACCATTCAAAAATTTAATTAATTTAGATGTTGAGAAAATTGATAAATGGCGTTCAGTCGGCGGAGAACCTACAAAAACTGTTCACAATTTATTAAAAAAATACAAAAACAATAATAAACAAGCGTAAAATCAATATTTTTCCTAACCTAAAATATTATATTTTAGGTTAATTATTGATGTAAGTTGGTGAAAAGGCTTTTATAAAAATGAAATTTGATATTATTACTATTTTTCCTTTTTTTTTTGATAGTTTTTTAAATAATTCTATTATTAAAAGGGCACAAATTAACAAACAAATTGAGTTTGAAATTCACGATTTAAGAAAATATAGCAATAATAAACACAATCAAATAGATGATATTCCTTACAGTGGAGATGTAGGGATGTTGTTGAAATTTCCTCCTTTTTACGACGTTCTTCAACAGATAAAAACTTATTCTAAAAGTAGAGTAATTTTATTATCTCCTCAAGGGAATGTATTGACCCAACAAAAAGCTGTTGAATATGCCCAAATTTTTTCTCATTTAGTGATTTTATGTGGTAATTATGAAGGTGTAGATGCTAGAGTTTTAGATTATGTGGATGAAGAAATTTCCATTGGCGATTACGTCTTAACTGGCGGCGAAATAGCGGCTACAGTTTTTATAGACGTTATTGCAAGATTAGTTCCTGATGTCATTAAAAAGGAATCTTATTTAAACGACTCTCATCAAAATGGTTTATTGAAATATCCTCAATACACTAAACCGCAAACTTATCAAAACAAATCAGTTCCTGATATACTTTTATCAGGTCATCATGAAAATATTTCTCAATGGCGCGAAAAAGAAAGTTTAAGAAATACTTTTTTAAAAAGACCAGATTTATTAGAAAAAACTACTTTAAACGAGAAACAACATCAATTATTAGAAGAAATTAAAAAAGAAACTAAAAATCAAAAAATCAATAAAAAAGATTGAGAAGATGATTCGTTTCATAAAGGAAATTAGAAAATCATGAATTTAAAAGGACAAGAATTACTAAATTCAATTAACGAAAACAATTTAAAAAGTGTTCCTGATTTTAAACCAGGTGATACTGTAAAAGTTTACATTAAAATTGAAGAAGGTAACAAAAAAAGAATTCAAACATTTGAAGGATTAGTTATTAGACGTCAAGGCAGCAACATTTCTGAAAACATTACTGTAAGAAAAGTTTATTCTGGCGTAGGAGTAGAAAGAATTTTCCCAATTCATTCTCCTTTATATGAAAAAATAGAAGTAATTCGTCGTGGAATCGTAAGACGTTCTAAACTTTATTACATCAGAAAACTTTCAGCTAAAGCTGCTAGAATTAAAGAAAGAAAATAATTTTTTTAATTTTAAGAAATAATTTAATAAAAAAGATTTTGAATCATGAAAAAAACGAGATTATTTTAATCTCGTTTTTTAAGTTATATAAGAAATTTATTTTTTTAAAAAATAATTTAAAGGAGTTAATAATGCTTTTATTTCAAGAATTAAAATGGCGTAATTTAATAAAAGATTGTAGCGATGAGAAAAGATTAGAAGAAATGTTAAATAACGAATCTATTAATTTTTATTGTGGTTTTGATCCTACTGGGAATTCTTTAACTGTAGGTCATTTAGTGCAAATTACAACTATTTTATTATTACAACAAAAAGGTCATATTCCGTTTATTTTGATCGGGCAAGCGACTAGTTTAATCGGTGATCCTAAAGAAACTAAAGAAAGAAATTTACTTTCTAAAGAAACGATTTATCATAATGTAGAGCAAATTCAAAAACAACTAACTAACATTTTATCCCCTCATAAAGTGGAATTTGTTAATAATTATGATTGGATTTCTCAAATAGATCTTATTACCTTCTTTAGGACTTACGGCAAATTATTCAACGTTAATTATATGATCGCTAAAGACACAATAGCCAAAAGGTTGAAAACAGGGATTTCTTATTCGGAATTTTCTTATATGATTTTACAAGCTTTAGATTTTCATCAATTATACAAAAATAAACAAATTAAACTACAAATGGGTGGTTCTGATCAATGGGGTAATATTACCAGCGGTTTAGAATTAATTCGTAAATTAGAAAAACCCCCCCTAGAGGAAAGACCAGTCGGTATGAGCATCCCTTTATTGTTAAATAGTCAAGGGGTTAAATTTGGCAAAAGTGAAAAAAATACTTTATGGTTAGACCAAAAATTAACGAGTCCTTATCAAATTTACCAATATTTCTTAAATACGGCTGATAATGATGTAGTTAATTATTTAAAAATTTTAACTTTGTTAAAGCCAACTTTTATTATGGCATTAGAAGAAGAGGTTCAACAAAATCCACAACAAAGAAAAACTCAAAAAGAATTAGCTAAAAGTATTGTTACTTTTTTATACGGAGAAGAGACTTTTAAAGAATGTTTTCAAGTTAACGATATTTTATTCTCTAAAAAACATGTTTTTCAAAAAGAAGATTTTGTGTTATTGCAAAAACATTTAGTAACTGTACAAACTAATACTGATCTGCCTTTAGTGGACGTTTTGGTGCAAACCCAACTAACTGCTTCTAAAAACGAAGCTAAAAAAATCATTTCTTCAGGATCAGTGAAAATTTTTAAAAATACTATTAAACAAGTAGATTATATTTTAAGTTCTAAAGACGTTTTATATGATAAATACGTTTTATTAACTAAAAAAAATAAATTTAAAGCTTTAATCGTTTTTAATTAAAAAATAGTCTTTTAATTTATTGGAAAAGAAAGAGTTCTTTTGGTGATGTCTAAACAAGAATTGTATCGTCAATTAATCTTAAAACATTATAAAAATCCTGCTAATATAGGGTTAGAAAAAAATAATCCTCATGCCTACCTATCTCAACAAAAAAACTTTTCTTGTGGTGATGAAATAACTCTTCAAGTGACTTTGGAAAAAAATAAAATTGTTAATATTAGATACGAATTGCAAGGTTGTTCTATTTTAGTAGCTTCCGCTTCACTCATGTCTATTCATTTGAAAAATAACACTTTAGAAGAAAGTATCGAACAAATTAATAATTTCCTTAATTTATTAGAAAATAAACCTTTTGATAAAAAAGTTTTAAAAGAAGAATTACATATTTTAGAAAATGTGATCCATTTTTCTGGCAAATTTAAATGCGCTAGTATGCCTTGGGTTTTATTGTTAAAAATGATTCAAAAAAGGAAAAATACTCTTCTTGCTCCGAAGTAATTTGATTGATTAAAAATATATTTAAGAAAGAAAATAACCATGATTTTATCTAAACAAAATCCTAAATTTAAAAAATTAAAAAAATTAGCTTTAAAAAAATATCGCGATTTATACCAAGAATTTTTAGTTTTTGGTGAGCATTTAGTTGAAGAAGCTTTAAAAAGCGGGGTTGTTTTAGAACTTTATACCAATAATACCGACCAACACGAAGGTATTCTGATGGAAGATTACTTAATAAAAGAATTAAATAAAAATCAAGTTTTATATTCTCAAGTAGCAGTTTGTCAAATGAAAAAAAACGTTTTACAAAGTGATAAAATTTTAGTCTTAGATGATGTTCAAGACCCTGGTAACGCTGGTACATTATTAAGAAGCGCTAGCGCTTTCGGTTTTAAACATGTTGTTTTCAGCGATAAAAGTGTTGACTTTTATAATGAAAAAGTGATCGCCGCTACCCAAGGAGCTTTTTTTAATTTATTCTTAGAAAGAGGCGATACCGTCTCTTTTTTAAACAATTTAAAAAAAGATAACACTTATATTTTCAGTTCTTCTGTTAATGAAAAAACTATTGATTTAAAAGAATTAAACCAAAAATTTTTACAAAATAAAAAAAGAGTTTTAGTGGTAGGGAATGAAGGGTCTGGTATTTCTCAAGAAGTCAAAGACCTTTCATCTTATTTTATCAATATTGACACTTTGTCGGTAGAAAGTTTAAATGTTAATGTTGCTGGCAGTATTTTAATGTATTTATTGAAATAAAATTTCTATTACTTCTTTATACTAAAAATAATCTTTATCTGATAAAAATTTTCTCAATATAAAAAGAACCCTTAAAAGGGTTCTTTTTTGTTTTATGTTTGTATTATATGTTTCAATTGTTCTGATTAAATATTTGTTCTAATTGTTCT
>NZ_AKIK01000102.1:0-10667 GCF_000309465.1 Poinsettia branch-inducing phytoplasma str. JR1 | reverse complement strand
TAAAAAAGGTTGACAAATATTTTTTTTATGTTATCATATGGTAAATTAATAAATAATTTTTTCTAAAAGGTATTTGTTTTAGAAAAATTAGTTGTGGTCTTTCAGTACCGTTTCGTTGGGTCTTCTTCATCCCTTTCTGTTTAAAATAATTAAACAAAAAAACAAAAGTGAGGTTTTTTTAATGAAAAAATTATTTTTTTTTGATATTGATGGCACTTTAATGACTAGAGAGTATGTGATTCACCCTCAAACTCGCCAATTAATTCAAACTTTAGCAAAAGATCCTAATGTTAAATTAGGAATAGCAACAGGTAGAAGTCGCGGAGGAATATCTAATTTAGGGGATTTATTGCCTCTTTTTGAAAATTTAGTGTTAATGAATGGTAGTTATATTATCGCCGATCAAAAAAATATCCATGAACAAAAACTTTCCAAAGAATTATTAAAGAAAATCATTAATAAAGGTAAAGAGTATTCTATTGGCTTAGGTATTATTGGTTTAGATAAAAGAGAGATTGTTGTGATTAATTCTGATGTGGAAAAATTAATCGAAATTGACGGTAAAAGAAAATGGATTATTAAAGAAGGTCAACAAATAAATGTTAACGAAAATTTCCATGTTGAAAAATTAGATTATGATGTTTACCAAATATGGGCTTTCCATGAAGATAATGCTGTAGTAGATAAATTATCACAAGAAATAGAAGTTTTAAAACCTTATTTTTCTCGCCCAGGCAGAAGCGATTTAGTGTATCGTTATTTCAATAAAGCTTCTGGCATTAAAAAAATTCAAGAATTATATCCTGATTGTCAAGTGATTTGTATTGGTGATGGACACAATGATATTGAAATGTTAAAACTAGCAGACATAGGTATCGCGATGGGTAATACTAAATACAAAGAAGTATTGCAAAACACTCAATTAGTCGCTCCTAGTATTGAAAAAAACCAATTATATGACTTTTTCAAAGCTAATAAACTAGTTTGATCATTAATCCCTCTTTTTCATATAATAAAAAACCTCTTAAAAAAAAGAAGTTTTTTATTATATGAAAACTATTTTAATTATGGAAAATATTTATTTTATCATAAAAAAGAAAGAAAGTTTTTTTACATCTCTTTATTTAAAGCCGAAAAGTTATAAATAGAGGTGTTTTTTTTAATAAGGTTAACTATTTTACAAGCTTTTATTTCACTATTGAAATCTTGAAAAGATTTAAAGTAATTAAATAAATCTTCTAAATCAAAATTACTACTAAAAAAAGTGGGTAATTTATGTTCGAAACGATAATATAATAAAGGCAGTAAAATATCATCTCTAAAATAGTAAGTCATGTTTTCAGAACCTATATCATCTAAAATTAAGCAAGGGACTTTTTTCAAATAATGAATTTTTTTTTCTAAGAGATCGTTATACCAAGTAGTTTTAAATTGACGCGCTAAATCAGGCATAAAAATAAATAAAACAGAGATGTTTTTATCGATTAATTCTTTGGTTAAAGCTTTAAGAAGGAAAGTTTTTCCTGTCCCAAAATGTCCATGAAGATAAAAGCCTTTTTTAACACGATAAAAAGACCTTATCATCTCTTTAGTTTTTTGAAAAATTTTTTCTTGCACTAAATTATTAATTTTAAAAGCATTTAAATCAACTTCTTCGAGTTTTAAATCTTGGTTAAATAAAATATTATTTTGTTTTAAGTTATTTTTTAAATCAATATGTTTGGTTGCAGTTGTCTCTTGTAACATAATATGCAGATAAGGTTTAGTTTTTAAAACTTGTTTATAACCAAAATCATGGTCTTTATGCTTATTTTGTAGATAATTAAAAACCATCATCACATCTTTATCTTCTACTTTTAAGTTTTTAGTCTCCGGATCATTAGAGATAACTTCTTTCATTTCATCTAAATATTTTTTATTCACTAAAACCATCATCACACCTTTTAATTTTTAAATCCTAATTCTTTTTTGAAATTATCTAACCATTTAAAACTGTTTTTATTGTCTTTTTTGCTAGTTTTAAAGACGTTTTCTTCCATAAGGTAATCATAAGCCGTCTCGGTAGTTACAATCCCTTTTTTAGTCCAAGATTTTAAAATTGTGTCAAAATAATTATAAGAAATAAAAGAATCATCTTTATGAGCTTTTATCTTACAAACATACATAATCAAAGCGTTAATAACTCCAATTTCGACCTCTGTTTTTTTCAACAAAAAAAACACAGCATCATACAAGCCAGCACCAAAACGTTTATTTTTACTAAAATTCTTAATAATTCTATGTGGGTGAGAATTTTTCAAATAAAGAATCATTTCGTTAGTTTCCGTATTTAAGTTTTTATTACTTAAAGTTTTAATTTTAGCGTTACTTTGCAAAAACTTAAGATTTAAACTATTTCTTAAATGGTTTAAATCTAGATCATCTTCATAATTATTACGAAAGCTTTCTTGGTATAAAGCAGCCATCTCTTCAGGTGTTAAAGCGTACACGAAAGCTAATTTAATAATATAATCCATATTTTGCCATTCCAATAAAAAAGGTTTTTTAAATCTTTCCGATAAATGGTTTAAAAAAGATTCATAATTAAAATATTTTTGCAATACAGTAGTTTGTTTTTTTTGTTCATTCTTATATTTAAAACTATTTAAAGTTTCTTGAGGATTAATTTTTTCAAAATGATAAACGTCAACAAAATGTTTACTCACGTTTTGATAAGTTGTTAAATTCAAGGAAGTTTCTGGTAGTAATATCTTTTCCAAAGAGAAATAAATATGTTCGCCGACCTCGCTTAATAAGAATTGACTCAAAAGAGGATCTTGAAAAAATAAAACCGCACTTAAAGGAGGATTCAAAGCATAAAGATTCTCTTTTGTTTTATTTTGATAAGTCGTTAACAAATTAACCGCTTCTAGTTTGTCTTTAAATTGGAAAAAAGTTTTTTCATCAATGTTTAATAAATCCAATAAAAATTGATGAATTAAATTAGGCTCCTCCAGATCATTAGAATTGAAAAAAGATAAAGTGTAATAAAGACCTATCGCGTCTGTTCCTATTAAAGGCTGATACAATAAAGTTAAAATTTTTTGTTCTTCATGAGATAAGATATTGCGATTATGAACTTTAAAATTTTGTAAAGTAAACACTATGAATCTCCTTTAAAAAAATATTTTTTGAATAATTAATCTTTTTGAGTTATCATGGTTTGACAATGAGAACAAAAATAAGAACCACGCCCGCCTATTTTTCTTTTTTCAATTTTATTTTGACAAACTACACAATTTTGCTTATCTTTGCCATGTACTAAGAGCTTATTTTGAAAAGAACCCGTTTTTCCTAAAGCATCAAAAGTACTAATAGTAGTTCCACCTAAAACAATCGATTCTTTTAAAATCACTTGCGCTTTAGTTAAAATTAATTGTGTTTGAGCAAAATTAAGATAGGTTGCTTTAGTTTCTGGATGTAACCGCGCAGCAAATAAAATTTCGTTAGCATAAATATTACCAATCCCGGAAATAATTTGTTGGTTTAACAAAACCGTCTTAATTGCGACACGTGTTTTTTGCAAACAATCATAAAAAGCCTTTGCATGGATTAAAAAAGGATCTAGTGCTAAACGCTCCAATTTGCTTTCTTCTAAATAACGATCTTTTTTAAATAATAAAAAACGCCCAAATTTACGAAAATCATAATATTGCAACACCATATCATTATCTAACAGAAGACGAAAATACTCATGTTTTCCTGTTTTTAGACAATCTTTTTGAGATTTTAAATATAATTTACCTTCCATTCTTAAATGTCCTACAAGCACCCAATCATCACTTAAGAAAAAAAGTAAATATTTACCTTTTCTTTGAACGTCTAAAAAAGTTTGGTTTAACATTTGGTTAAAACGAGCAATATTTTGTACGATAGGTTCATAAAAAACTTTTATCCCTTTAATAGTACGGTTAACCAATTTTTTATGTAAATGACGAATAATGACTTCAACTTCTGGCAATTCTGGCATATTTTTTTCTAACCTTTAAAATTTTTTTAAAATAAAAAGAAATTCTCTATTACTACTTGTAAAATTAATAAATGATTTTATGGGAGTTTATATTATTAAATTAAATATTAACTTGAGCAAATTTACCATTTGAAAAACCAATTTAATCTTATTTCGTAAGAAAATGTCTATTAACAAAAAAAACAAGAATCTTAATTATTTTTGTGTTTGGTCGCTTAACTGTTGAAATTTATCGATTGTTAAAACATTGTTTTTAACTGATGCATCAAGAGAGTTTAGGTTTCCGCCTAAAACTTTAACTTTTTGACCAGGTTGTAAGAAAAACTCAGGATTATCACTATCAATATGACCGAAGACTAAAACCACTTCATCAAAAGAATAATTTTTACCATCATAATTAATTTTTAAATTATTAGTATACCATTCTCTTACGTTTTTATTATTTTGTTTAACGTATCTCACTTTAACTTCTACAGTTACGTTATCTGTTACAAGGTAACGTTGATTATTTTTTTTTGCACTCATTTTATTTTCTCCTTTTAATTATTTTAAAAATAACTTTTTTGCAAAGTTTTTTATTTTCTTTCTTTATCTTCAATACTTATATTTTAAATTAGAAAATCTTAATCTTAACAAAATAAAAGAAATAATTGATTTTTTAATTTTGATGATTAAGGTCTTTTTATTGCTTTAAACCATTAAAAAAATCGGAATAATAATCGGATTTCTTAAAGTAGATTCATAAATCCTTGGGGTGATAAAATCAATCACAGATTTTTTCAAATAGCTTTTGTTGACTTTATCTAAGCGTAATAAGTTTTGCACCATTTTTTTAACATCAGAAGATATTTTTTTAATTAATTCTTGGTTAGTTTTCATATAAATAAAACCGCGCGAAACAATCATTGGAAAGTTCAGAATTTTCTTTTGTTTTAAATCGATACTAATAACAACTGATAGCAATCCTTCTTCGTTTAAAATTCTTCTTTCTTTTAAAATCAGGTTACCTACATCTTCTACACCCGAACCATCAATATAAATATTATCCGTAGGGACACGACCGATTAATTGAGTTTTTTCTTGACTAATGCCTACCGCATCGCCATTATCTAAAATTAAAATATTGCCCGGTTCTATACCACATTCAATCGCTAATTGTTTATGATGAATTAACATCACATGTTCACCATGAACGGGAATAAAATATTTTGGTTTAATTAAATTCAACATTAATTTTAAATCATTTTGACTAGCATGACCTGAAGCATGCGTATCCACCAATAAGCCGTGCGCAATTACTTCCACATTCATTTTAAAGAGCAAATCCAAGATTTTATTAATACTGTCTTGATTACCAGGAATAGGTGAAGAAGAGAAAATAACCGTATCTTTTTGATTTAATTTAACTTGTCTATGGATCCCATTAGCCATTCGACTAAGAGCCGCTAATGGCTCTCCTTGAGAACCTGTACAAAGCAAAGTCACATCATCGTATTTCTCAATATCATTGTTATTTAAAATAGTGTCTTTAGGAATTTTTAAATAACCGTTTTTCATGCCTGTTTCGATCGCTTTTTCCATACTTCTACCAAAAACAGCCACTTTTCTACCAGTTAAAACACTAGCTTCAATGATTTGTTTAATACGATAAAAATTAGAAGCAAAAGTAACAATCACTATTCTCCCTTTTATTTTATAAAAAAGTTGATTAATAGTAGTGCCAATTTTGTGCTCAGACTGAATCATACCTTCGTTTTGGGAATTAGTCGAATCAGAAAATAAACATAAAACACCATTTTTACCTAAATCAGATAATTTAGCATATTCTGCTAAAGGACCTTCAGGAGTGTTATCGATTTTAAAATCTCCAGTATAAAAAACCACATTATCGTTATTTTTAAAAACAATACCAAAAGTATCCGGAATAGAGTGGTTCAAACGAATGAAAGATACTTCTGTATTATCAAAAACAAATTTAGAATTATTATTGTACTTCTCTAAAATACTGATATATTTATTTAATTTATAATCGATTAATTTCAATTCTATTAAATCATAAGCAATGCCCGTAACATAAATTTTAGGAATATTAATTCTTTTCAATAAAAAAGGTATGCTGCCGATATGATCTTCATGTCCGTGAGTAATAAATAAGCCCATAATTTTATGTTCGTTTTGCAGTAAATATTCATAACTAGGAATAATATAGTTTACCCCTAAAAAGGAATCATCAGAAAAAGAAATACCTGAATCAACAATAAAAATCTTTTTATCAATTTCAAAGACATACATATTTTTACCGACTTCGCCTAATCCGCCCAAAGCGTAAAAGACAATATCAAAATCATTCGGAGAAACGTTTTGATTGATCATTTCCATTTAATATATTTCAACCTTTTTTCCTTTCTTGATCGTTTTTTTTAAAGAATGCTTTTCTTAACGTGAAATAGAAATTAAAACAGGAATAACCACTGGTTTCTTTTTCGTTTCCTTATAAATAAACTTAGATAAATCTTCTCTTAAGTTATTTTTGAAATCACTCCATTTAACTTGTTTATTGTTCATTAAAAAACCTTTACTTATTTTAGCGAATAAATCTTTTAGTTTCCCGAAAGTCGTATCCGTGTCGCTTTTGTTTAAAAAACCTTTGCTAATTAATTCCACATTGCCCACGATTTCTCTGGTTTTTAAATCTAGATTACAAACAATGATGATAACACCATCGTTAGCTAAAAGTTCTCTATCTTTTAAAATGAAATCATTACCTTCTAAAACCGGTGTTCCATCAATTAAAATTTCCCCTAAATTTTTGAAAAAATTTCTTTTGACATAAGGTTTATTTTGGAAATCATAATTCCAAACATCACCATTTTCCAATAAGAAAATTTTATTATTAGGATAATTGAATTTTTGAGCGTTTTTCTTTATTTGGTATTGATGTCTATATTCGCCTGCTACAGGAATTAAAAAGTTAGGTTTTAATAAATGTAACATTAATTTAAAATTCTCTTCATAATTATAAGAAGAGGATTTTAATAAATCTTTTTCTAAAACATCGACAATAAAGCCGTTTCTAGCTAAAATATCAACTGTTTTATTTTGAATTTTATCCACTCCAGTGGTTTCGATAGATAATAATAAAATCTTATCTTTAGGATGTAGTTTCATCAAGCGGTCGGTTTGTTTGCACATTCTTTGCAATCTGTAAAAAGGTTCAAAACGTTTTCCTACCACTATCACCACTAAATTTTTATATTTTAAATAATCTGTGGATGTTTTTAAATTAATTAAAGATTTTTCCGGAATTTTTAAATAATTTTTTTGTAAAGCGACATCAATAATTTTTTCACTTTTACGTCCTAAAATAACAATTTTTAAATTAGCCTCTAAAGCTAAATCAATCGCTAACTGAATTTTTAATAAATCAGGGACTAAAAAAGAAATAATAATATTGTTTTCTATACTAGCAAAATAACTACTCAAATAGTATTCTAAAATTTCTTCTTTTTTCTGAATAATAA
This sequence comes from Poinsettia branch-inducing phytoplasma str. JR1, assembly GCF_000309465.1. Lineage (NCBI taxonomy): Bacteria > Bacillati > Mycoplasmatota > Mollicutes > Acholeplasmatales > Acholeplasmataceae > Candidatus Phytoplasma > Poinsettia branch-inducing phytoplasma. Next base: position 3,137 of record NZ_AKIK01000102.1, on the reverse strand, counting down.
TGCTGAAAGCTCCTTGTGAAGCAGGAACTAAAGCTAAAACTTCTTTTTGCGATAACTCTGATAAATAAGCAAAGTTAGTTTGGAAATTAACATCTTTAGATTGAACAAAATGCATCTCACTAATATACACTATCAAACCTTGCGACGTTTCAAAAGCGACTCCTAAAGTTTCCGGTAAAAAATGAGATATCCCAAAAAAATGCGCTTTAGTATTGTCAAAATCTATCACTGATTTATCTTGAACAGCTCTAAATTCTACATTATGTGGATTGGCGTTATTTTGGTGTAAATTTATTTTTAAAACTTCAATAGTGAAATCAGAAGCGTAAACCGGAACATCTTCTAAATAATCAATCATATATGGCAAAGCGCCAGAATGAGTTTCGAAAGCAGAAGTGATGAAAATACCTTTAATTTGATCTTTAATAGATTCCAAGCGATGATAATCAGGAATAACGCAATCTATCCCATTAGCGACTACATTAGGATATTTAAGTCCTGCATCTAAAATAAAATAAGAAGAATCTACTTTCAATAAATAAAAATTTTTTCCATTTTCTCCTATACCACCTAAAGCAAAAAAATTTATTTCTTTCATGAAATGTAATTTATACTCCTTGAACAAAAATTTTTATTAATCTTTGGAAATTGTTAAAAATTATTTTATAATGGAAATTGTTAAAAATTATTTTTTTAATTCATCCTTAAATGAAGGAAATATAAAATCTTAGAAAGTCGATAAATAATATCCATGGATTACCCTTTCAAAAAAGAAAAAAATAACGTTATCAGCAACAAAAACAATTTAGGTGCTAATTTAGAGAGAGATATTAATTTAACTAATCGTTTTTATCAAGAACAAGAAATAGCGTTGGTTTATAAAAACGAAATCCCTATCCAAGTAGTAAGGGTAGAATACCCTCAAAGAAAACAAGCTAAAATAGTGGAAGCTTATTATCGTACTTCTTCTTTACCAGACTATCACGGCATTTACAAAAGTAAATTTTTATCTTTCGATGTTAAAGAAACTAACAATAAAAACAACTTTCCGCTGAGTAATATTCCTCAACATCAAATAGAAATCTTACAAAGAGCACAAAAATTTAACGGAATCGCTTTTTTTATTGTTCATTTTAAAATTAAAAATAAGTATTTTTATTTACCAATTGATTTTTTAACTAATTTTTTAAACAATAATAAGGCTAAAAGTATCAGTTATCAAATTTTTGAAAAAGAGCTCTTTAACATTCCGTTTAATTATAATCCGAGAATTGATTATCTTAAAGTAATAGATAAATTCATTGAATAATTTTTTTGCAAAAGAAAATTATTCAATTTTTTTATTCTAACGCAAAACTTTCTAAATTTACTTTTAAAATAGGATTCACAAAATACAAAATAAAACCAATAACTATATTTTGTAAAACAACAGATAATATGTAATAACCCAAAATTAGTTTATATGGCAAATTAAAATCCTTTATAACGCCTTCGTATTCATGTAAAATTTCATGAGCCTGGTTATGATAAAGTAAAAAAGAAAAAATGGCATAAGAAATAATTTGAACAATTGCTATTAACGACAAACTTCCTGCAATAACTTTACCTTGTGATAAATGTCTTAAATCTTTGCGGCGAAAAAAACCTGAAATAGTACAAGCTAAATAAGGCATCACAAATACAAAAAATAATAAGCCTAAAAATAATACCGTTTTCGATTCTGTATCTTTTAAAAGCAATTCAAAAAAATGCCTATCCATCGCATATTCCATGCAAATATGAATTGCTACATATAATAAATTAGAAAAGAAACTGAATTTCCATCCAAATAAAAATCCTATCAAAATAAGAGGTAATAATTCTATTCTTATTAAAGTAGTATGACAATGCTGTCCGCCGTGAAATGATTTAACAAAGACCATCTCTAAAAAGAAAGAAATTGCTATAAGAAGCGAAACAACAATCATCTTTTTTAATAAAACTTGTTTCTTGTTTTTATTCATATCCCTTCCTTTAATTATACATTTTTTATTTCTATTTTTACTAAAAAGAGAAATAATTTTTTTATTTTTTAAATTAACAATCCTTCTTCTAATAAAGATAATAAATCTTGATTATTAGCGTTTAAAATATAATCACCTATATTATGATTTTTTAAGACTGTTTCTAAAGTTTCTTTACGATAATAAACATCGATAAATTGGTCCGTAAATAAGGATAAATTATCTTCTTTATGAAAGAAATCGCCTCTTAAATTCATTTTTTGAATTTTACCTTGTTTTAAAACTAATAAAATTTCTAATTTGCCCCAAGGGAAATGTTTTTTCAAAGTTTTAGAATACTGAGGGTGTTTAAAATATAACCATTTTTCAGAAGAATATTTTTGCGCCAACGCTTCCACTTTGGCTATTTCCTCTTCGCTCAAAACATATTCTTTTTGCGCTAAATCTTTTTCTAAATAACTTACTAATTCATCTTTTGACATGCCATCTAAATGGTTTTTTAAATTTGTTACACGAGCAGAAACGCTATCAATTCCTTTAGAAATTAATTTTTCATTACTTGGTGTAATGCAACGAACCATCACGTCTATATCACAATTATACAGTAAAGTGCCATGAATGATAATGCCGTTTTGGTTTTGTAAAAAAGCGTTTCCAGAGACTTTTTTACCTTCTAACAAAATATCGTTTCTACCACTAAAATATAAATCAACTCCTAATTTTTTAAAAGTGGAGATAATTTTATTCAAATGTTCTTTAAAAGTGAAATTTTGGTTTTTTCTTTTAGTAATGATGCTGTAAAGAGGAGTTTCCTCATCATTATAAACACATCCGCCACCAGTAGGACGACGAAAAAGATCAATCTTATTTATTTTAACATAATCCAAATTAACTTCGTTTTCAATAACTTGATTCTTACCTATTACAACCCCTTTAATAGTCCATAGAAAAAAAAAGACTTCATCCATATCTTTTAAAACATTGTTTAAAATATATTCTTCTAAGGCGTAATAAAAATAAGGTTTCAAATCTATATTTCTTGAAAATTTAACTAAAATCATTTTTTACACTTCCTTTAAATAAATAAAAAAATACCACTCTTATTTATATTATCATAAAAAATTATATAAATAA
>NZ_AKIK01000103.1:0-2451 GCF_000309465.1 Poinsettia branch-inducing phytoplasma str. JR1 | reverse complement strand
TTAAATTATTAAAAATTATTATACACAAAAAAAAAAAAAACAAGTCCCGACGAAAAAGAACTTATTTTAGGTGTGAAAAATAATCTTTATTTTGTTTTTCAAAATCTTTATAGACAAAGACAGAAATTAAGATATTTATTCGGAATGAGACATCTTGTTTTGAAGATGAATTTTTTTAATATTCGTTAAAATAGAAACAGTAAAGATCAGAGAAGATATAGTTAAAATCATTTTTAAGGAAAAACTCAATAAATTAAAAGTTTTCGCTTCTTTAAAATGAAAATCTTTAATTTTATGATTATGAATTTTATTCAACATTTGCGCATGTAAAGTTGGTTTCATTTCGTTTTCAAATAAATGGCCCATTTTATCTTCTGTTAAAACTTGATAATACAGTCCATCCAACAAACTATTTTCAGTTATAACTACAATATTTTTTATTTGATGTTTTTCGATTTTATCGAATAATTCAACAGTGGATAAAGGTTTGACAACTTCTGATCTTTTGATATTACGGTAGTGGTAAAAACAAAGAGAAAAAGACCATAAAAGGAGGACAATAAACATTATTACTGTTTTAATATTGCAACAATTTTTCCATTGTTGAGGTTTAAAGAATAATTTTTGTTTTTTATTAATCCATAAATAAACCAAAAAACCTATTTCCATCAAAGTAAACAGAAAAATCAACAAAACCATCATTTATTTTTCTTGGTAAAAATCAACATTTATTTTAGATGTTGAATCGTTATTTAAATTTTTTAACTCTTGATTGGAAAGAAGAGAAGTTATCGTTTTTTTGTCGATAGAAGGGTTATTTTGTAATTCATGAGTTAATCGGTCGAATAAAGTTCGGTTAGAAGTAATAATCGCTTTGGCGTCGAAAAAACATTTAGTTAAAATTTCTTTTTTAATTTCTTCTTTATCTTTGGCAGAAACTAAGTCATAACTTAATATCGCCAATATTTCATCCGCCTTATCATGTGCTTCTTCTAAATCGTCTTGTGTTTTATCAATCCAATCATCATCCACATTTTCGCCGGCTTTGCCTGCTAAAAGAACAGTTAGTTCTTTTAGCAATCTTTCTTTATTAGCGATATTTTCGTTTTGAGTTTTATTGGTTAACACAATTAATTTATCGTTATTATGAGGGACTGTAGACAAAGAACTCATCCAATGGGTTTGTAAAACGCCGTTGACTAATATTTTACCCGCTTGATGTAAGGAAACCATCCTTTTTTCATCTATATTATATTTTTTAGTCGTTTTGGATAAACCTAATAAAAGATTTTCTTTTGCTTCTTCAATGACTTGATGGTTGATCGAAGGAAGGTTTTTTTCTATTTGGAGTAGAACTGCTGTATTTAAAAGCGAATCTAATTGAGACATATTTAGCCCTTGCGTTTCTTCAGCTAACTGGCGTAAATCTATTTCTTCTGAGAGTTTTTTATTTTTAGCTTTCAATTTTAAAACCGCTTCACGAACGTTAATATCAGGCAAACCCACTTCAACTAAATAATCAAATCTTCCTGGTCTTAATAAAGCTTCATCTAAGATTTCTTTTCGGTTGGTAGCTGCAATAACCACCACAGGTACCTTATCAGATTTAGTTTTAAAACCGTCCATTTGGGTTAAAAGTTCAATCAACAATTCTTTTTCTTTGTTATTGTTATCATTTCTTTTCCCTCCGAAAGTGTCAATTTCATCAATAAATAAAATACTAGGAGCATTCTTTTTTAAATCTTCAAAAAGTTTTTCCAGATTTTTAGCTCCACCACCGATGAAATGAGGCAGCAATTCTGTACCAGAAAACAGCTTTAAAATTTACTTGAGCTTCTCCAGCGACTGCTTTGGCTAAATAAGTTTTACCTGTTCCCGGAGGACCATATAATAAAACTCCTTTAGGCATGTGAGCTCCCGCGTCTTCGTATTTTGGAGGTTTTTTTTAAAAAATCAATAATGATTTTCATTAAATTTTTTTCTTCTTCCATACCTGCTACATCAGAAAAGTTAATGGTTTTGCCAGCTTTATCAGTTTTATTAGAATCATTAGTGTTTATATTTCTCGGTCTACCTATACCAGCAACGTAATTAGCATTCATTTTTATCAAAAAGATCGACATTATCATTAAAATACTCAAAATTAGACATGTTTTAACAGCTTTATTTATTTGGAAAAAATTCCTTTCTTTAAGTTTTTGAAAATGATTTGATATAAATAATTTTACAAAGTTTATTTTATCTCAAAAAATATTTTTATTACCAATTTAAGGATATATTGATGATTTATTGTCCTATGTTATAATGTTTTAAATAACGGAAAGAAACGAGTATATTAGGGCGAGACCTAACGAAATGGTACTAAAAAATAACAACTAATTTTTCTAAAACAAATATCTTTTAGAAAAAATTACTTATTAATTTGCTATATAATAACATAAAAAAAATATT